>CAIQEX010000455.1 GCA_903870955.1 uncultured beta proteobacterium | reverse complement strand
TTTTTACTCCCCCATCCCCCAACCCCTTACCCCCCGTCGGGATAAGGGGAGCTTTAAGCCGGACCGCCAATTTGGTTACTTCGCTACGGCAAGGGCATCACCGGCGTAGCGGGTGAAGTGGTTGAAGTGGTTGCTGATTATTTGCAGTGCAAGTTTTGGATTTTGGTTTTTTTCGTACTTACGTTTTTTGGTTTTAGTCTTTTGTTTTTTCTCTCACCTCACCGGCGTTCGGAACTATTGGAGTGAACTATGTGCAAGCAAAACCAGTGGCAACCTTTCGCGCGTAATTCCGCATTCGGTGCGCGACGGTCAAATTGGCGGTCCGCTTTAAAGCTCTCCTTGCCCCGACGGGGGGTAAGGGGCTGGGGGATGGGGGAGTAAAAAAACGGAGCCTAAAAAGAACGCGATGAAACAAGCAAGTCCCGCCAGTGACACCAAAGAAATTCCCGTCATAAACAACTTCTAAAATAAAAAAGAACGACCGTTCTATTCTCAGGAGACCCATCCGATGTCAGCCCACTACCAGGTTCACGGCGAAATCGCCGTTATCACGCTCGACAACCCACCGGTCAACGGACTGGGCTACGTAACCCGCGTGGCATTTGTCGCAGCGATGGCCCAAGCACTGGCGGAGAACGCGGTGCAAGCCATCGTCATCACCGGCGCTGGCAAGGCGTTTTCGGGCGGTGCCGACATCAAGGAATTTGGCAGCCCCAAAGCCTTTCAGGAACCCCATCTGCTGAGCCTGATCAGTTTGCTGGAAAGTTCACCCAAACCGGTTGTCGCCGCGTTGCATTCGGTCGCCATGGGCGGCGGACTGGAACTGGCCTTGGGCTGCCACTACCGCATCGCCGCGCCCGGTACCAGCATTGCGCTGCCCGAGGTGAAGATCGGCCTGCTACCCGGCGCCGGTGGTACGCAGCGACTGCCACGCGCTCTGGGTGTCGAGCCGGCACTCAACATGATCGTCAGCGGCGAGGCCATTCAAAGCGAGATGCTGGCCATGCTGCCTGGGCAAAAGTTGTTCGACACCATGGCGGCGTCCAAAGACAGCCTGCTCGACGAGGCATTGGCGTTTGCGCGCTCCATCGCTTCCGTGCGACCCCTGCCACGGGTACGCGACTGGCCTTGCAAACACCCGCAAGGCGAGGCCTATTTTCAGTTCGCCCGCAACATGGTCAAGGGCATGGCGAAGAACTTTCCAGCACCTGCCAAGTGCGTGGACGCCGTGGAGATCGCCACCAAGAAAAAGTTCGATGACGGAATGGCCGCTGAGCGTGAGATTTTCATCAACCTGATGTGGACGCCGGAATCCCGTTCATTGCGCCACCTGTTTCTGGCGGAGCGCGCCGCCTCGAAGATTCCCGATGTGCCATCGGACACGCCGCAGCGCGCTATTCAGACGGTGGCGGTGATTGGCGCGGGCACCATGGGTGGCGGCATCGCCATGAATTTCCTGAATGCCGGGCTTCCCGTCAAGATGCTGGAGATGCAGCAAGAAGCGCTGGACCGTGGCATCGCCACCATCCGCAAGAACTACGAAGCCCAGGTCAAAAAAGGCAAACTCAAGCAGGAAAAGTACGACCAGCGCATGGCGCTGCTGAGCACGACTCTGAGCTACGACGATCTGAAGGACGCTGACTTGGTGATCGAAGCCGTTTTCGAAGAGATTGGTGTGAAGGAGGCGGTGTTTAAAGAACTCGACCGCGTGATGAAGCCGGGCGCCATTTTGGCCTCCAACACCTCCACGCTGGACCTGAACCGGATCGCTGGTTTCACCCAGCGCCCGCAGGACGTGTTGGGCCTGCACTTCTTCAGTCCGGCCAATGTCATGAAGCTGCTGGAAGTGGTGCGCGGAGAAAAGACCGCCAAAGACGTGATGGCCACCGTCATGGCCGTGGCCAAGAAGATCCGCAAGACGGCGGTGGTTTCCGGCGTCTGCGATGGCTTTATTGGCAACCGCATGATCGAGCAATATGGTCGCCAAGCCGGCTTTTTGCTGGACGAAGGTTGCACTCCAGCACAGGTCGACCGGGCGGTGGAAAAGTTTGGCATGGCCATGGGGCCGTTCCGCATGGGCGATCTGGCGGGTAACGACATTGGCTGGGCCATTCGCAAGCGCCGCTACCTGGAAAAGCCGGGCATGAAATACAGCAAAACGGCCGATCTGCTGTGCGAGAAAGGGCGCTTCGGCCAAAAAACGGGTGCCGGTTGGTACGACTATGTGCCAGGCAAACGCGATGCCATCCCCAACGCGGAAGTGGTGGCAATGGTGGAGGCGCATCGCGCTTCGCTGGGTATCACGCCACGCAAAGTATCCGATGAAGAGATCGTGCAACGGCTGGTGTTCTCGCTGGTCAATGAAGCGGCGCACATTCTGGAAGAAGGCATTGCCAACAAAGCCAGTGACATCGACATCGTCTATATCTTTGGCTACGGCTTTCCACCCCATCGGGGTGGACCTTTGCAATACGCCGATGAGCTAGGCCTCTTCAACGTGGTGCAGGCGATGCAGCGTTTTGCCCAAAACCCGTTGGACGACGCAAGCTTTTGGCAACCCGCGCCGCTCTTGCAGCGCTTGGTGGCTGACGGCAAGACCTTTGGCCAATAGGCCCACCCCATTGGAGAACCTGCTATGACCCGCGCCCTGATTGTTTCTACCGCCCGCACCCCTCTGACGAAAAGTTGGAAGGGGGCTTTCAATATGACCCATGGCGCAACGCTGGCCGGCCATGCCATCGAGCACGCCATCGCCCGCGCCGGTATTGAGGCGGCCGAAGTGGAGGATGTGTTGATCGGCTGTGCAAACCCGGAAGGGGCCACTGGTTTCAACATCGCGCGCCAGGCCGCCCTGCGCGCCGGTTGCCCGGTGACTGTTTCAGGAATTACGATCAACCGCTTTTGCTCCTCGGGTCTTCAGACGATTGCCATGGCGTCGCAGCGCATCATTGCCGGCGAAGGCGATGTTTATGTGGCCGGTGGTGTGGAGTCCATCTCCTGCGTGCAGCAGGAAATGAACCAACACATGGTCTCGGATCCCTGGCTGGCCAAGAACAAGCCCGAGATTTACTGGAACATGCTGCAAACCGCCGAAAACGTGGCCAAGCGTTACAACATTGCCCGCGATGCGATGGACGAATACGGCGCCGCCAGCCAGCAGCGCGCCACAGCCGCACTGGAAGCCGGCCTGTTCAAGGATGAGATTGCCCCGATCACCGTGACCATGGGTGTTGCCGACAAGGTCATGGGGCTGATGACCAAAAAAGTGACTGTGGAAAACGACGAAGGCATCCGGGCCGGCACCACCAAGGACGGCATTAGCGGTCTGCGTTCGGCCGTTCCTGGTGGCTTGATTACGGCTGGAAACGCCAGTCAGTTTTCGGACGGCGGGGGGGCTTGTGTCGTCATGGATGAGACCCTGGCCGAGAAAAAAGGGCTGAAGCCTCTGGGCCGCTTCCTGGGCTTTGCGGTGGCCGGATGTGAGCCGGATGAAATGGGGATTGGTCCGGTGTTTGCCATACCCAAGGTGCTGAAGCGCCTGGGTTTGACCATCGATGACATCGACTTGTGGGAACTCAACGAAGCCTTTGCGGTGCAGGTGCTGTACTGCCGTGACAAGCTCGGCATTCCAGCCGACCGTTTGAACGTGAACGGCGGCGCCATTGCGGTCGGTCATCCCTATGGGCTGTCGGGCCAGCGCCTGACGGGCCATGCGCTGATTGAAGGCAAACGCCGTGGTGCCAAGCGCGTCTGCATAACGATGTGCATTGGCGGCGGTATGGGCGCGGCCGGTATCTTTGAAGTTTTGTAGTCCAAAAATTCTTGTGGTGCAATAGGCGCATTCGATAATTTGAGCAGGGTTTGCAATGTCCTTTTTTGGAAAATACAACGGCACCTCCAACACGCGCTTGCTGCGCATGGAACGCCTGATCTGGATCCTGATTTATGGCGGCCTGCTGACCCTGGTTCTGGCCTGGTTTACTGAAAACACACAGGCCACCAGCGCCACCGGCCTGTATGCCGTAGGCGCTGTGGCTGTGGCGATGGGCTTGGTGGTGTTTTATCTGCGCTCGCTGCAGAAGGAAGAGTAGGGCGACCCGCTATGAGCGCACGCACCGTACAACAACTGTTTGATCTGACCGGCAAAACTGCGCTGGTCACCGGTGGCTCGCGCGGCCTGGGCCTGCAAATGGCACATGCCCTGGGTGAGGCGGGTGCCAAAATCATGATCAGCTCGCGCAAGGCGGAAGACCTGGAACGGGCAGTCGCCGAGTTGCAGGACGCGGGCATCGACGCACGCTGGATTGCAGCGGACTGCGCGCAAGAGACTGAAATAGAGCGGCTGGCCAATGAGACCCTGCACCGCATGGGCGACGTGGATATTTTGGTGAATAACGCCGGTGCCAGTTGGGGTGCGCCAGCCGAAGACCACCCGTTGGCAGCTTGGGACAAGGTCATGAACCTGAACGTGCGTGGCTACTTTTTGCTGAGCCAGGCGATTGCCAGGAAAAGCATGATTGCAAGGCGCAGTGGACGCATCATCAACATAGCGTCGATTGCCGGGCTGAATGGCAACCCGAGCGAAATGAAGACCATTGCCTACAACACGTCCAAGGGCGCGGTGATCAATTTCACCCGTGCGCTGGGCGCCGAATGGGGTGCCTACAACATCACCGTGAATGCCATTTGCCCGGGCTTTTTTCCCAGCCGCATGACGGCCGCCACGATCAAGGCCCTGGGTGAGGAGCAATTGGCTGCTGCCTCTCCGCTCAAGCGACTGGGCGACGACGAAGACCTCAAAGGCACGTGCCTGCTTTTTGCATCTGACGCGGGAAAGCACATCACCGGTCAATGGCTAGCCGTGGATGGCGGCGTAAGCGCCGTAATTGGATGACTGCTTCTACCCTTAGCTTTGGCGTCGATATTCCCTTCGTCAAACTGTTGGGTTTCGAACTGACGCTTTTTGAAGGTGGACAGTCGGAGGTGCGGTTGCCGCCTGACCCGGAGCACCTGAATTCTTTTGCCGTGACCCACGGTGGCGTGTTGATGACCTTGCTGGACGTCACCATGGCCAGTGCGGCGCGCAGCGTTTGTCCGGAGTTGGGCGTGGTCACCATCGAGATGAAGACCAGCTTTATGCGCCCGGCCATGCAAAGTGACCACGGCCCGCTGGTGGCCAAAGGCGAGTTGATGCACCGTACCGCCACCATGGCCTTTACCCAGGCCACAGTCTATGACGGTCGTGGTCATGCCTGCGCCCATGCCACCGGCACCTTCAAGTACCTCAAGCGCCTGGCCACCGGCAGCCGCAGCGTGCACAGTTTGCATAACGTGCAGATTGCCACGGATTAGGCTGTAGCGGAGCAGCCCATGACGCAATCCAGGGGCGAAGAGTTCAAGGACGATGTGCGCAAGCCGGGCGTGCGCAATGCCGACACACGCCGCCAACTCACCCCGCAGGAAATGCAACCGCTCACCCAGTTGTCTACTGGACGTTCGTTGCTGGCCATTTTTCAAACGCTGGGCCTCATTGCCACTGGCATGGCCTTGTGCTGGTTTACCTGGCCAAGCCTCTGGTGCGTGCTTGGCGTGGTGCTGATCGGCGTGGCGCAGCACGGGCTCTTTATCCTGGCGCATGACGCGGCGCACTACCGCCTGTTCGCCCACCGTGGCGTGAATGATGGGGTGGGGCGCCTGATCGGCATGTGCAGTGGCATCTCGATGTGTACCTACCGCGTTACGCACCGCTTGCACCACAACCACCTGTATGCAAAAGAGGATCCGGACACTGCCATACACGGCGGCTACCCGCGCGGGCGGGCGTATTTGTGGCGCAAGTTGCTGGAAGATGTGCTGGGGCTCAACGCCTGGAAAACCTTTGCCTATTTCTTTGGCGCACCCGCCATCAACGAGGCCACCGGCAATCAGATTCGCCCGCTGGACGACACCGCGCCGCATTTGCGTGCCGCAGCACGGCAGGACCGCTGGCTGGTGATCGCCTTTCATGTGCTGGCACCGTTGTTGTCTTTGGCCGTTGGTGGGCTGCAGGGTCTGGCCTGGTACGCCGCGCTCTGGGTCCTGCCCTTGCTGACCGTGCTGCAGCCAATTTTGCGTCTGCGTGCGATTTGCGAGCATGGTGCCGTCACCGATTTGTCGTCCGCGCTGACGGCTGCACGCAGCAACCGCACACACGGCAATTTACTGAACTGGGTGGGCAGATTTTTTCTGTTTCCGCACCATGTGAACTACCACCTGGAGCACCATTTGTGCCCGGCAGTACCGCACTACCGGCTTCCCGCCTTGCATCGCCTGCTGCAGGAAAAAGGCGCTTTGGACGGTGCCGAAGTGCGCGACCTGTCCAGTACTTTGCAACTTATTTTTGCCCCCAGGAGACCTTTGTGAACACTGACACCCCCGACATCGTTTTGCACCATTACCCGCTGTCACCCTTTGCCGAGAAAGTGCGCGCTGTGTTGGGTTTCAAACAACTGGCGTGGAAGTCCGTCACCATTCCGGCGGTCATGCCCAAGCCGGATGTGGTGGCCCTAACCGGCGGCTACCGCAAGACCCCGATACTGCAAATCGGGCGAGATGTGTACTGCGACACCGCGCTGATTTGTGATGTGCTGGAACACCTGCAGCCGGCACCCACGCTCTACCCGGCACAGGCCAAGGGCCTGGCACGCGTGTTGGCCCAATGGGCTGACACCACCCTGTTCTGGTCTTCCATGGCCTATAACTTTCAGCCTAAAGGTGCGGCTGCAGTGTTTGCCAATGCTGCGCCGGAAGCCGCCCAGGCCTTTGGCGCGGACCGCGCTGCCATGCGAGGTGGGGCGCCACGACAAAACCCGGGGGACGCAGCGGCGGCCTATAAGTCGTACCTGCGGCGTCTGGCCGACATGCTGGATGCGCAGGACTACCTGTTGGGCGAGGCGCCTTGTATTGCCGACTTTGCGGCCTACCATCCGCTTTGGTTCACCCGCACGCAGGTGCCGGTGCTGGCCGACATTCTGAGTTCCACGCCCGCTGTGCTGGCGTGGATGGACCGGCTACAGGCCTTTGGCCACGGCAACATCCAGACGCTCAGTTCTGGCGAGGCGATTGCGCTGTGCGCTGCATCCACCGAAGGCTTTGCACTGCACGATTCGCGCTTTCAGGACGAGCACGGCATTCCGTTGGGCAGTCAGGTGGCGATCGCGGCCGAAAGTTTTGGCACCGAGACCACCCAGGGCGAGTTGGTCGGTGCCAGCCGCACGCGCTACACCTTGAAGCGCCAGGACGAGCGTGCCGGGACGGTGCTGGTGCATTTCCCGCGCATTGGCTATGCACTCCGGAAGGTGGTGCAGTGAGTTGGAACTTTGCGGGCAAGACGGCAGTACTCACCGGCGCGGGTTCGGGTTTCGGGCTGGAGTGCGCGCGCATAGGGGCGCGGCTTGGCATGAATCTTGTGCTGGCCGATGTGCAACCGGATGCGCTGGAGCGTGCCGCAGTTGAGTTGCGGGAAATGGGTGCGCAGGTGCTGGCACAGCGCGTGGATGTGTCCAAGGCCGCAGACGTGGAGGCACTGGGTGCCGCCACACTGGAGAGATTCGGCGCACCGCACCTGGTTTTCAACAACGCCGGTGTCGGTGGCGGCGGGTTGGTATGGGAAAACACCGCCCAGGATTGGGAATGGATTTTCGGTGTCAACGTTATGGGCGTGGCCCACGGCGTGCGCGTATTTACGCCCATGATGCTGGCCGCCGCAAAGTTGGACCCGCATTGGCGTGGACACATCGTGAACACCGCCAGTATGGCGGGCTTGGTGAACCCGCCCAACATGGGCGTGTACAACGCCAGCAAACATGCGGTGGTGTCGCTTACCGAGACCCTGTACCAGGACTTGGCCCTGGTCACGGACCAGATCAGCGCCAGTGTGCTGTGCCCGTTCTTTGTGCCCACCGGCATCGCCTTGAGCCAGCGCAACCGGCCCTTGGATGCCACCGGTACCAACGTTGACCCCAGCAGCAGCCAACGCGTTGCCCAAGCCATGCTGGCCCGTGCTGTTGAAGGCGGTAAGGTTTCCGCAGCAGAGGTGGCGCAGCGGGTATTTGCGGCGGTATCCAGCGCACAGTTCTACATTTACAGCCACCCGCAGGCGCTGGCAGGCGTGCAGACCCGCATGGAAGATGTGCTGCAAAGTCGCAATCCGTCAGACCCGTTTGCCCACCGACCGGCGTTGGGTGAAGAACTCCGCAAGGCACTGCGCGGCAACTAGTTCGCGTGTTTTTTCCGGGTGTGCCGGAATGGTTTTTTCGCGCGAGTACGAGGCGTGGAAGTGAAGTTGGAACAAGGCTGGGTGCGGTCTTTAACTTGGTGCAGTTGAAACGCATATAGGCCGCGTATCCGGACTTATGGTGACGGATCTTGACTTTAATATTGCGGTCATTGCGCCTGCTGCCAGAGCGAGTTCAGTGCCGTTTCTTCACTCGCTATGCGGCATAGGGAATACGCCGGGCTCCTCATGGTGGAGTACCACAAATCGTCGCCCAGCGTATCCCCTCACCGCGCGACCCATTGCAAACGTAGCGCTTTCATACACGTGCGTCGAATGGGCTGCAGTGATCCGGTAATGGTATTTCCCTGCCCGCGCAGCAACGCTTCAGTGAGCAGGAGGGGCAAGGGCGGGCGACGATTTGTGGTACTCCACCATGAGGAGTTCGCCCTTGCTCCTCCTGCGCGCC
>CAIQEX010000454.1 GCA_903870955.1 uncultured beta proteobacterium | reverse complement strand
GGAAGGCATGGTTGAATACCAGCACCGCCGTGATAAAGCGGCGACGAACGTGCCGGTGGCTGAAATCCTCGGTCTGCTTCAGGGGCGCCTGAAAGCATGAGCGTGTCTGCGTCGGAGTTTGGAACGTTCCAGCGACGCGGTTTCTTGAATCTGTTGGCGGCACCCGCGCTGTTGAGCCTAAGCGCCACCGCTTTGGCCGGTGGGCAAGTGGAGGAAACGCTTGCCGATTCGGTGCAACTTGTGTTGCGCCATGCGGTGTCGAGTGATGCTCCTCCGAAAGTGGGGTACGAGCATTTCGCCTCGACTGAAGACAGGCTGAAATTTATCCGTTGGAAGATGGAAATGAGTAAGCGCCTAAGTAACCGGAAATCAGATCTTCGAACACTGCAAGAGCGTGACGATTTTTTGCAGACTCTTTGGTGGGAAAGCAAACTTTCAAGACTAGATATCGCGTTGGTTCTCGGACTTATCCAAGTGGAAAGCAACTTCCGCAAATACGCGGTGAGCAGCGTGGGTGCACGCGGATATATGCAAGTAATGCCGTTTTGGACCCGCCAGATCGGGGATAGCGATCCAAGCAAACTATTTCATATGCAGACTAACCTGCGCTTTGGCTGCGTCATCCTGCGTCACTACCTGAATCTTGAGCGGGACGACCAATTTCTGGCGCTTGGGCGCTACAACGGCTCGCGGGGCAAATCTCCATACCCGGACGCCGTGCAAGGTGCCCGGCGTCACTGGGAATTTTTGGGCTGAAGTTCAGGCCGGCTTGCCAGCAAGCACCTGCACCAATTCACCCGACTCGTACATTTCCATCATGATGTCCGAGCCACCGATGAATTCGCCCTTGATGTAGAGCTGGGGAATAGTCGGCCACTGGCTGTAGTCCTTGATGCCTTGGCGTATGCCGTCATCTTCCAGCACGTTGACCGTCTTCACCGCCTTGGGGTCGAGGCCGCACGCCTTCAGGATTTGAATCGCGCGTCCAGAAAAACCGCATTGCGGAAAAGACGCGGTGCCTTTCATAAAAAGAAGGACTTCGTTGGATTTCACCAGTTCATCAATACGTTGCTGTGCGTCGCTCATTTCAAAAACCTCAAATAATTAATAGCCTGATTATTTCACCTTCGCGCGCGTCTGCTGAAGTCTGGGCCATCTGTCCGCCTTGGAGGTATGGTTTTTTATCGATAATCAGCCATTACCTCAAAGCATCACCATGAAAATCGAAAAAAATTCTGCTGTTACCCTGCGCTATAGCGTGTCCGACACTTCCGGCAAATTGCTGGAGGAAAGCCAGGAGCCCATGTCCTATTTGCACGGAGGCTATGGCAACACCTTTGCCAAGATTGAAGAAGCTCTAGAAGGCCAGGAATCCGGTTTCCAGACCACGATTGAGTTGCAACCGGAAGATGCCTTTGGTCTTCGCGACGATGCCCTGCTCCAGACCATACCCAAAAAGCAATTTCCGCCCGGTGTGAAGGTCGGCGGGCAGCTGGAGGGTCGGGACGACAGCGGCCACAGCATCGTATTTACGGTGCTCAAGATCAAAGGCGATACTGTGTATCTGGATGGCAACCATGCGCTGGCAGGCAAAGTTCTGCGTTTTGGCTTGAAAGTCCTGGAAGTGCGGGCTGCTTCTGAGGAAGAAGTTGCACATGGTCACGTCCATGGCGCCCATGGCCACCACCATTGAGTCCAATGATTTTTCGTGGTTTTGGCCGATAATTATTGATTTGGCTAGAAAGGAAAATGCTATGTTTTCTTCAGTGATTCGACTGGTTGCAGGCTTGGCCATTGGTGTCACCTTTGGCTTTGCGCTGCCTGCGCACGCGTTGGAGCCGGCCAAAGGAAAAGTCATTCTGACCATTTCGGGCAATGTGGGCGAGAAGAACACCGCGACTGCTGCCGTTTTTGACATGGCCATGATCGAGAAGTTGCCCCAACGAAGCTTCACCACCATGACGCCCTGGGACAAGCAGCCTATCAAGTTCACGGGGCCCTTGTTGCGCGATGTTTTGGCGGCCGCCAAAGCGACCGGCAAAACCATCAAGGCCTCAGCCCTGAATGACTACCAGACCAGCGTTCCACTGGACGACGCGCAAAAATTTGATGTGATCCTGGCGCACAAGATGAATGATCAAGACATTCCAGTGAAAACCAAAGGACCGTTGTTTATCGTTTATCCCTATGACAGCAAGCCGGAGTTGCGCTCCACGGTGTATTACGAACGTTCGGCCTGGCAACTCAAGTCCATGGCTATTGAATGACTGATTGATGAACGGTCGTACCCGCAATCAGCGCTATCTGCTTTGGCTGGCGCTGGGTACGGCAAGCATGGCTCTGGCCATGGCTTCTCTGCTGGTCTTTGAACTGGCTCAAAGGCGTGCCATCGACCAGGGGACTGCCATCAGGTCTGACTCCCTGACCGCTTTGGTGTTTCAGTTTGAGCGCGAATTTTTACGACTCCGCCAAACACTTGGCGAGACGCTGGCAAGCAAGGAAGCGCCTGACCTGGATGCGATAAACCTGCGCTATGACATTTTTCAGAGCCGTTTGACGCTGCTGCGAGAAAGTCCAAGCGTCTCCCTTTTGACTTCGCGGGAAGAATACAAAAATGTGGTTCCCCGACTGGAGCACCTGGTCACCGAACTGGACAAGGCACTTTCCAGTGTTCCCATTGACAAGAAGTCATTGACCCAAACGCTTGCCGATTTCAACGAACTGGGGGCACCCGTGCAGTCGTTGACATTGGCTGCCGACTCTGCGGTTACGCGTTTGCTAGAACACCAAGCCGACACCATGCGTGAGCAAAACGCATTGATTGTGTGGCTGACGTTGGCCCAGTTGGTGTTGCTACTCGCCGCCTCTGCTGCTTTGGTGCGCCGGCACAGGCGTCTGGAGGCCGAACGACTGGCGATGGAACAACTGACCGATGAACTGCGTGACGCGCGGGTGCGCGCTGAAGCGGCTAACCGCAGCAAGAGTCAATTCCTGGCCAATATGAGCCACGAGCTTCGCACGCCGTTTAATGGTCTGATGGGCATGTTGGGTCTGCTGCAAGGTACTCCGATAACCGAACAGCAGGCTGATTACATCCAGACCGCGCAAGAGTCGGCAGGACATTTGCTGACTCTGCTGAATGACATTCTGGATTTTTCAGCATTGGAAACCGGCAAGTTAAACCTGAAGCCGATTCCTATTGAACTTCCGCGCCTACTGAAAGAAGTTGCCGCCCTCATGGAGCCCCTGGCAAAAAGCAAAGGACTGGATTTCCAGGTCATAGCGCCAGGTGATGCATTTCCGAAGGTGGTGGCTGATGACACCCGAGTCAAGCAGATACTTTTTAATCTCATCAACAACGCGATCAAGTTCACGCCTACCGGTAGCGTCACCTTGACGGTGATTGAACGCTCGCGGCAGTTGGAGGCGCTGGAGGTTGCCTTTGAAGTGCGTGACACGGGAATTGGCATCGAGCCGAGCGCATTGGAGCTTTTGTTCCAAAGGTTTTCGCAAGTCGAAGACAGCAGTAACCGCAGGTTCGGAGGGACCGGCTTGGGACTGGAGATTTCCCAGTCCCTGGCACATCTTATGAACGGTGAAATAACGGTTCAAAGTGTCGTGGGAGCGGGGTCTACCTTTACGGCGACGTTGTGTCTGTCGATAAGCCCGCTGGACATGGAATCTGACGCGGCGCCTTGGGCGCCAGAGCCATTGCCGGCCGTCCCGGCAAGTCAGGCTATGCCAGTGCCGCCACTATTACAGAAGGTCAGTACCACTAATCACGACCCAACGACCATGCGTATTCTGGTGGTCGAAGATCACCCGATCAACCAGAAGTTGGTGGGCGTGTTGTTGGGCCGTATGGGGTGCGCGATCAGCTATTGCGAGAACGGGCAACTCGCACTGGACCTGGTGCAAAGGGAAGGGTTCGATCTGATCCTGATGGACGTCAACATGCCTGTGATGGACGGCCTGACCGCAACCCGCTTGATACGCGCATTGCCCGGCGAAGTGGCGCAAATACCCATCGTGGTACTCACCGCCGATGTGATGAACGACGCAAGCGTTCGTGCCCTAAAGGCAGGTGCCAACGACTTCGCCAGCAAACCAGTCAAGGTCGAACAGCTGCGGGCCATCATCCAGAAATATGCCGGAAACAAAGTGTTGGTTTAGTTTTGTTGCTGAAATTTTGAAATATTGGCAATATATTGTTGTTCCGTTAATTATTGAAGCATGATTTGGCAATAGTCTGCCCATGCTTTGGGCATACCATACTTGTATACGGTTTCGTATAAGAACCCTCAAGGAGATGCCTGTGTTAGCCCAACCCGCCACCAAATACCGCGCCTTTGCTGGCGTCCAGATTGCCGACCGCCAATGGCCCGCCCGTACGCTGACGCAAGCGCCAATCTGGATGAGTAGCGACCTGCGCGACGGCAACCAGTCGCTGTTTGAGCCCATGAATGGGGAGCGCAAGATGCGCATGTTCCGAACCCTGTGCCAAGTGGGCTTCAAGCAGATTGAGGTGGCCTTTCCCAGTGCCTCGCAAACCGAGTTTGACTTTGTGCGCAGCCTGATTGAAGGCGGCAACATCCCGGCAGACGTCACCATTGAAGTATTGACTCAATCGCGCGAGCACCTGATTCGCCGCACCATGGAGTCGCTCAAAGGTGCGCGTCGCGCCATCGTCCACGTCTACAACGCCACCGCCCCGGTG
>CAIQEX010000453.1 GCA_903870955.1 uncultured beta proteobacterium | reverse complement strand
GTGGTTCTGGAAATCACTCAAGAACACAGCCTGGCTGGCCTTTGCCTCGGGTGTGCCACAGCATGTGATCGCGATACCGCTGGCCTACTTCATTCACACCTCGTTCAAGCGCACGCGCAACAGTGTGATTGGCGCCTACTTCCTGCCCTACATCACCTCCACAGTGGCCATTGCCATGATGTTCGGCACGCTGTTTTCCACCGACTACGGAATGATCAACATCGCCCTGCATGCGCTGTCGCAGGTGCCCGGGCTGGGCTGGTTGATTTCCGGTGTGCCGATCGACTGGTTGAACCGCGCCGAGAACGTCAAACCGGCGGTGGCCATTGTGGTGTTCTGGCGATACATCGGCTTCAACACCGTGCTCTATTTGGCTGCGCTGCAGACCATCCCCAAAGATATATATGAGGCCGCCACGATGGACGGCGCGCGGCGCGTGCAGCAGTTCTTCTACATCACCCTGCCTAGTTTGAAGCCCATGATTTACTTTGGTGTCACGCTGAGTGTGGTCGGTGGTTTGCAACTATTCGAAGAGCCCTTCATCCTGACCGGCGGGCGTGGCGGTACCGATCAGGCCGGCATGACGACTGCCATGTACATGTACCGCACGGCCTTTGAGTTCAATGACTTCGGCGCTGCAAGTGCCTTGTCATGGTTGTTGTTTGTGGTGGTGGCGCTGCTCACCTGGCTCACCAACCGTGCCTTCAAACCGCGTGACGGCTCTCAATAAGGGGCACTGCAATGAATACTGAAAAACTGGCACCGCGCGCGGCCTATCTGCTGGTGGGTGTTGGAGCACTCATCATGCTCACGCCCTTCTATTTCATGTTCGTTTTTGCCACGCATTCACGAACCGAAATTTTCAATCTGCCGCCGCCGCTATTCTTTGGCGACAGCTTCATGGTGAACCTCAACATACTCACCGAAAAAATTCCCTTCTGGCGCAGCCTGGGCTGGAGCCTGTATGTAGCCTTGGCCTCCACGGCCTTGACGCTGCTGTTCTGCTCCATGGGTGGTTATGCCTTTGCGATGTTCGAGTTTCGGGGCAAGCAGCCGCTGTTTCTGTTGGTTATGGGAACCATGCTGCTGCCCTCCTTTTTGGGCATGATCCCGACCTTCATGATCATGGACGCCTTTGGCTGGATCGACCAGCCACGCGCGCTCTACATACCGGGCGCTGCCAGTGCCTTTGGCATTTTCATGATGCGCCAGTTCATTGGTTCGTCGATCCCGAAAGATCTGATCGAAGCCGCGCGCATGGATGGCTGTGGCGAACTCGGAATCTATTGGCGCATCGTGTTGCCCTTGCTGGCGCCCGCCATGGGCACGCTGGGGTTGATTACCTTCATCGCATCCTGGAACAACTTCATTGGCCCGCTGATCGTCATGCGTTCGCCCGAGATGTACACCCTGCCGCTGGCGCTGCGCAGCATGCAAAGCCCGGTCAATACCGAGTGGGGCGCGGTCATGGCCGGTTCGGCCATTGCGACCTTGCCGCTGTTGGTGCTGTTTGCGATTTCCTCACGCCGTCTGATCGATGGACTGACGGCCGGTGCCGTCAAGTAAATCGAAAAAGCTAAGTAACTCGAAAAAGTCGAAAAAGTCGAACAAGTCGAATCACGCGTCGCGTACCCCTTTCAGCTGTCACAACATAAATTGCTCTGTCTCTTCATTTCATGACCCAAGCACCTGCGCCATCGACCATTGCCACCTTTCCTCCAAAGTTTGTTTGGGGTGTGGCCACCAGTGCCTTCCAGATAGAAGGTGCTTCCGACGCGGATGGCAAAGGCCCGTCCATCTGGGACGACTTCTGCAAGCATCCCGGCGCAATTGCCGATGCCAGCGATGGCGTGCTGGCCTGTGACCACTACCACCGCTGGCAGGATGATCTGGACCTGATCAACAGCCTGGGCGTGGACGCCTATCGCTTCTCGATCTCGTGGCCGCGTGTGCGCCCTGGCGGTGATGGCGCCTGGAACCAGAAGGGGTTGGACTTTTACGACCGCATTGTGGACGGCTTGCTGGAGCGCGGCATCAAGCCTTACCTGACGCTCAACCACTGGGACCTGCCCAGTGAGTTGCAGGCCAAAGGCGGTTGGACTGACCGCGACACCGTGCACCGTTTTGTGGAGTACGCGCAAGGCATTGACCGGCGCATGGGCGACCGCGTGGCCACCATCACCACGCACAACGAACCATGGGTGATGGCGGTGCTGGGCTATGAGCAAGGCATCTTTGCGCCTGGCATCAAGAGCCGCGCTGCGGCCACGCAAGCCGCGCACCATTTGTTGCTCAGCCATGGTCTGGCGCTGCAGGCGTTGCGCGCGCAGAGCAGCAAGGCGCGCCTGGGCATCGTGCTCAACCTGTCACCGGTTCAGGGTGCGACCGATGCCGAAGACGACCTGGCGCAGGCCCGTCTGGAAGACGGCAAACTACTGCGCTGGTACATGGATCCGCTGTTCAAGGGCAGCTACCCCGTGGACGTGCTGGCCCATTTGGGCAGCGATGCGCCGCGCATCCAGGCCGGTGATATGGATGCCATCCGCACCCCCATGGACTTCATGGGCGTCAACTACTACTCGCGCTCCGTCATCAGTGCCAAAGGGCCGTGGGATGTGAAACAAAGTGGCCTGCCCATCACCGATATGGGCTGGGAGGTGTACCCGCAAGGGCTGACCGAGTTGCTCGTGCGCATGCACACCGACTACCCCGTGCCGCCCTTGTACGTCACTGAAAACGGTGGCGCTTTCAAGGATGCTGTGGAGGATGGACAGGTGCACGACGCCGACCGCACCCACTACATCGCCCGCCACATCGACGCCGTCGCCGAGGCCATGCGCCTGGGCGTGCGCATGGAGGGCTACATGGTCTGGAGTCTGCTCGACAACTTTGAGTGGGCCTCTGGATATGAAAAGCGTTTTGGCATTGTGCATGTGGACTACGACACGCAAAAACGCACCCTGAAAGACAGCGCCATCTGGTATGCCGCCATGCTCAATGCACGTGCAGGCCACCGGTCGCAAAGCGAATCGCCGGTCAGTGTTTTCTAGCCCCGGATTCAATCCAATCAAGAAGCAGGAGCAAGCAAATGGGACAAGTCAGCTTAAAAGGAATGCGCAAAAGCTTTGGCGCGGTCGATGTGATTCGCGGCATTGACCTGGAAATCCGCGACGGTGAATTCATGGTCTTCGTCGGGCCCAGTGGCTGCGGCAAGTCGACTACCCTGCGCATGATCGCCGGTCTGGAAAGCATCACG
>CAIQEX010000452.1 GCA_903870955.1 uncultured beta proteobacterium | reverse complement strand
GCAATGTGCTGACCATCTGCCTGGGCAAGAGCACCTATGCCCGCTGCGGCATCATCGTCAACGTCACCCCTTTTGAGCCTGAGTGGGAGGGTTTTGTAACGCTGGAGTTCTCCAACACCACACCCTTGCCGGCCAAGATTTACGCCGGTGAAGGATGCGCCCAGGTGTTGTTTTTTGAGAGCGACAAGGACGATGTCTGTGAAGTCTCCTACAAAGACCGGGGTGGCAAGTACCAGGGTCAGGTGGGCGTCACGCTGCCCAAGGCTTAGGCTAAAAACTTTCCGGTTTTGCCGATAAGGCGGGCTTAGAGGATAATGCGGGTTTGCCCCTGAGTTTAGGGGCGCCCCGCTATCGGATGGATAGCACATCTTTTGGCTATGCCGGACCGATTTGAATACTGAACTGACCCCCACCCATGAGACCGCCATTCCAGCAGCAATCGCTGCCACAGAATCTGCCGTCACCAACGACCCTACACCGGCTGTAAGCCCGGTCACCCCGGTCATGGCCTTTGCCCAGTTGCAATTGGCTGCACCCCTGGCACGTGCCGTGGCCGAAATGGGCTACGAGTCCATGACGCCGATTCAGGCCCAAGCGATTCCTGTGGTGCTTTCAGGTCGCGATGTGATGGGCGCTGCCCAGACGGGCACTGGCAAGACCGCGGCTTTTGCCCTGCCGCTGCTGCAGCGCATGATGAAGCACGAGAACCCGTCCACATCGCCCGCGCGCCACCCGGTGCGGGCACTGGTGCTGTTGCCCACGCGTGAGCTCGCGGATCAGGTGGCGCAACAGGTGAAGCTGTACGCCAAGTACACCAACCTGCGTAGCGCGGTGGTGTTTGGTGGCATGGACATGAAGCCGCAAACGCTGGAACTGAAAGCCGGAGTCGAGGTGCTGGTGGCCACGCCAGGGCGTCTGCTGGACCATATCGAAGCCAAATCCGCCGTGCTCAACCAAGTGGAATACGTGGTGCTGGACGAAGCCGACCGCATGCTGGACATCGGTTTTCTGCCCGACCTGCAGCGCATCCTGTCGTATCTGCCCAAGCAGCGCATTACCTTGCTGTTTTCGGCGACCTTCTCGCCCGAAATCAAACGTCTGGCCAGCAGCTATCTGCAAAATCCGGTGACCATCGAAGTGGCGCGCTCGAACGCGACGGCCTCTACGGTGGAGCAACATTTTTATAGCGTGAACGAAGACGGCAAGCGCCACGCGCTGCACCAGATTCTGAAGACACGCGGCATGAAGCAGGCTTTCGTGTTCGTCAATAGCAAGTTGGGCTGTGCCCGTTTGGCGCGCTCGCTTGAGCGCGAAGGTCTGAAGACCACCGCGTTGCACGGCGACAAGAGCCAGGATGAGCGCCTGAAGGCACTGGAGTCGTTCAAAAAGGGCGAGGTCGATCTGCTGGTGTGCACGGATGTGGCGGCACGGGGATTGGACATCAAGGATGTGCCTGCCGTTTTCAACTTCGACATTCCTTTCAACGCAGAAGACTATGTGCACCGCATTGGTCGCACCGGTCGTGCCGGCGCTGCCGGTTTGGCCGTGAGTTTTGTGGGCGGTGGTAACGATGCCCGTCTGGTGGCCGACATTGAAAAGCTGATCAAGTCCAAGATTGAGATCGAGGCGCTGGAATTTGACGAAGACCTGCCCGACATTCGCAAGCAAGGCCGTATCAACGACGGTCGCCGCATGTACCACGAAGACGGCGGTGGCGACAACGGCCGGAGCGAACCACGAAGTGCCTCGCGCCCCGAGTCGCGCAGCAGTGGTCGCGGTGACGGTCGTCGCGAGGGTGGCAATGAGGGGCGTCGCGAGTATGCCCGTGCACCGACCCAGTCGCGGGACCCCTTCTTCGACAAACCCTACGAACCCAGCCCCGTCGCCGACGCTGCGCCCGCTTGGGAGGCTGCAGCACGGCCTGCTGCGCGCGGTATCTCGAGCAACATCAAGCCCAAGCGCAAGGTGGCGGCGCTCTTCAAGTCAGAATGATGAACGGGCCGCAAGGCCCGTTTTTTTTGTTCCAAAGGGTGCGAACCCTGAGTCAGTCACCGGGCTTTTGCGCCTGCTCGCACTGCACCTGAATCAGTTCGCTCTGCCAGCCGCTGGCAACCGGATCGATTCGCAGTGCGCTCAGGCAGCCACCCCAGACACAGCCGGTGTCCAGCGAAAGCACGTCAGATCGCCCTAACCACCCCAATGTCGACCAGTGCCCAAACGCCACCGTCGCGTTGGATGTCAAACGTCCCGGTACTTCAAACCAGGGCAGGTAGCCGTCGGGGGCACGTTCGGCGCCACCACTGAAGTCGAACTCCATGCGCCCTTCGGCAGTGCACAAACGCATGCGGGTGAGTGCATTGACAATCACGCGCAAGCGCTCAGGTCCCTGCAACGCCTCATTCCAGGCGTCGGGTAGATTGCCGTACATGGTTTGAAAAAAGTCTGCGACCGTGTCCGAACGCAGCACCGTTTCTACTTCGCGTGCCAGTTGCATGGTCTTATCCACGCTCCAGCCCGGCAGAACCCCCGCATGCACCATCAGCAGCGGCTGTCCACCCCAGTGTTCCAGCATGGCCAGGTTTTGATGACGCAACCAATCCAGCATGGTATGGCGGTCAGGTGCCCCGAGGATGCATTGCAGGGTGTCTTTGCGACTCGGTTTGCGCGCGCCGAAGGCGGTGGCCAACAAGTGCAAGTCGTGGTTGCCCAATAGACAGCGGGCCGAATTGCCATAGCCCATCAAACGGCGCAATACCGCATCCGAGGCCGGGCCACGGTTCACCAGGTCGCCCAAGAAATACAAAGTATCGCGGCTTGGCGAGAAGGCGATTTTTTCAAGCAGCCGCTGCAGTGCGGCATCGCAGCCTTGCAAATCGCCGATAAGGTAAAGTGACATGACTACATTTTCGCTTAGGCTCCATGGACTTCCTGGTTATTCTGCTGCTCACCTTGCTTAATGGTGTGTTTGCCATGTCGGAATTAGCGCTGACCGCGAGCAGAAAAGTGCGTCTACAAACCATGGCCGATGAGGGCGATTTGGGGGCCCAGGCGGCACTCGATTTGTTGGATAACCCGACCCAGTTCCTGTCAGTCGTGCAAGTCGGCATCACGGGCATTGGCATGTTGAACGCCGTGGTGGGGGAAGCCGCCTTCGGCGAGGGATTGGCTGCCTGGTTGGAGCTGACATTCACGCTGTCGCACAAGGCTGCGGGCGTGACGTCTACGGTGCTGGTGGTCACCGTCATTACCTTCATCACCATTTTGTTTGGCGAACTGGTACCCAAGCGCATCGGTCAACTCTACCCGGAGCCGGTGGCGCGGGTTGTCTCCCGCCCCATGCAGTGGATTGCCCTGGTAGCAAAGCCTTTTGTACGTTTACTCTCACTTTGCACACAAGGGATGCTGCGCCTTCTGCAAATCGACACCACGGATAACCGCGCTGTGACCGAGGCCGAAATCACGGCCAGTCTCGAAGATGGCGTGGACGCCGGCATTATTGAAGAGCACGAGCACCAGATGGTGCGCAACGTATTTCATCTCGATGATCGAACGCTGGCTTCGATGATGCTTCCCAGGTCAGACATCGAATGGCTGGATGCCGATTGCCATGTGGCCGAGGCACTTTTAAAGGCCAGTGGTGCGGCGGGGAAGGCGGCACATTCGTGGTATCCCGTGTGTCGCGGTACTTTGGATGATGTCGTGGGGGTGGTCAGCGTTGCACGGTTGTTGCAGCGCGGCGTGCGCTATCCCTATGGTGTGGGTGCCCTGGTAGAGCCGGCCGTGTTCGTACCCGAAACCCTCACCGGCATGGAACTTATTGAACAGTTCCGCATCAAGGCGGCGCGCATGGTCTTTGTGGTGGATGAGTATGGTGTGGTGCAGGGCTTGATCACACCCAACGACCTGCTTGAGGCCATCACCGGCGAACTCAAACCCGATGAACATGGCGACGCCTGGGCCATTCAACAGCCGGATGGCTCATGGCTACTCGATGGTCTCATGCCGGTCGCTGAGTTGAAGGCACGCCTCGAAATCGAGACGGAACTGCCGCAGGAGGACCGGGGGCGCTACAACACCTTGGCCGGTTTGCTAATGGCGGTTTCCGGTCGCATGCCAGAAGCGGGTGAAAAAATTGATTGTGCGCACTGGCAATTCGAGATTACCGAACTGGAAGGTCGCCGCGTAGAAAAAGTTCTGGCCAGAAGTAAGCTGGTTTAGATTCGACCGCTCAAGCGGTAGGCCGCAAGGCCCAGACACTCATGCAGCAGCAACTCCCAACGCTCGGCGCCTTCGCCAAAGTTAAAACTGCTCAACGGTGTCAAGCCGGCGGTGCGAAAGTCCACGGGGTAGGGCGTCACATTCCAACCCGCTTTCCTGAAGGTCGCCACGGAGCGCGGCATGTGCCAGGCGGAGGTGAGCAGCAGCCAGGGTTTGTGTGCGTCCAAGCCCGGCAAATCACGCGTGAAAACGGCGTTCTCGTAGGTGTTTTGGGATCGGGTCTCCAGGGTTAGCGCACTGCGAGGCACGCCCATGACGTCAAAAAACCGGAGCGCGCGCTCCGACTCACTGGGCCCGCTGCCAAAAAGCTCGCCTTCGCCGCCGGTAAATACCAATCGCAGCTGTGGATTGCGCCGCCACAAGGCAACGGCCATCACCATGCGTTCGGCACCGGAATTGAGCAGAGGTTGCGTGTGAAACTGGCTGAAGCGACCGGGCTCCAGTGCGCCGCCCAACAAGACAATGCCCGTGAAGCCGCTCAGATCGGCCTCCATGGGCCACTCGGTGTACTGGTCCTCCAGCACGCTCAGCAAGGCGTCGGGCAATGTCTTGTAACCGCTCAATACCAAAACCAACAGCGCAATGGCGGTTAACTTTTTTGCGCGCGCGGGTCGGCGCTGCACCCAGAACAGGCTGAGGCACAGCAGCAACAGGACAACATTTAACGGTTGTGCCGCGAGATTGAGGACTTTGGACAGGACAAGCATGCGTCGAAATGTGGAGTCATGCTATCGCACGAGCATCCTTTTTGTAAGTTAACCAAAGGTTTGTCTCCGGCACTGGCATACTGCCGATAAAATCGACCCATACTAATAGATTCGTCCCATGCGTAAAATTTCCGCCAATGAAGATGTGATGACCACCCGCGAGGCCGGTGAGACCTTGGGCGTAGCAGTTCGAACGGTGCAGTTGTGGGTGGAGGCGGGCGTTTTGCCGGCTTGGCGCACAGCGGGCGGCCATCGACGTATTGCGCGCAGTGCCGTTGAGAAACTGATGGCTGAGCGCCAACATGATTTATCGCCAGCGAACAATTCAGTCGCCAACGCCCTCGCATCTCTCAAGCTTTTGTTGGTAGAAGATGATCCTCTGCTTTTGCGCTTATTCAGCGGCGTAGTGGCGGGTTGGAACTTTCCAGTGGAACTGACCACGGCCACCAATGGCTTTGAAGGTCTGGTTCGAATTGGTGAAATGCGTCCGGATATCGTGGTCTCCGACTTGATCATGCCGGGCATGGACGGGTTTGAAATGTTGCGTGCCCTGAAAAAGCCCGGTTCCGGTTTTGGCAACATCAAAATGCTGGTCATCACGGCCTTGGGTGCGGATGAAATTGAGGAGCGCGGTGGTTTGCCCGACAGCG
>CAIQEX010000451.1 GCA_903870955.1 uncultured beta proteobacterium | reverse complement strand
TTTGGCCATGGCTTCCACCGGGGCTTTGAGTTCCAGCACTTCAGCCTGCAGCAATACCTGCTCCAGCAACGCATCGATGCCCATGCCGGTCTTGGAGGAAACGGCCACAAAAGGTGAATCACCACCAAATTCTTCTGGCACAACCTCTTCAACCACAAGCTCGTTTTTCACGCGCTCGGGATTGGCATCGGGCTTGTCCGACTTGGTAATGGCCACAACGATAGGAACACCGGCGGCTTTCGCGTGCTTGATGGCTTCCTTGGTTTGCGGCATGACACCGTCGTCCGCGGCGACCACCAGAATCACAATGTCGGTGGCCTTGGCACCACGCGCCCGCATAGCGGTAAACGCCTCGTGACCCGGGGTATCCAGGAAGGACACCATGCCACGCGGTGTTTCCACGTGGTAAGCACCGATGTGCTGGGTAATGCCACCGGCTTCGCCCGCTGCAACCTTGGCGCGACGGATGTAATCAAGCAAAGAAGTTTTACCGTGATCGACGTGACCCATGACGGTAACCACGGGTGCGCGCGGCAGAGACTCCGCCTGCTGACCAATGGTTTCATCGTCGGTAAAGGCTTCCGGATCATCCAGAGCAGCGACCACGGCCTTGTGGCCCATGTCTTCCACCAAAATCATTGCCGTGTCCTGGTCCAACGACTGATTGATGGTGACCATCTGGCCCAATTTCATCAATTGCTTGATCACTTCAGAGGCCTTGACGGCCATCTTGTGTGCCAGCTCTGCCACCGTAATGGTTTCGGGCACATGCACTTCGAGCACACGGGTTTCGACCGGCGCCTGTTGCTGTTGAGAATCTCCACGATCGCGGTCATTGCTGCCGCGACGGCCACGTGGACCACTGCGCCAGTTGGTCGCACGGCCTGCGCCGGCACCGGTGTCGCCGCGGGTCTTCAATTCTTTCTTCTTGGCAGGATCTCCGGCCCAGCTGCTAGACAGCTTGGCGGATTTGACTTCCTTGTTGGCGCCTGGCGCCGCGGGCTGGGTCGTGCCGGCCGCAGGCTTGGCCGCCGGTTTCGCAACCGCTGTACCGGCTGGCGGTTTATGCAAGGTGCCTTTGATGCCGGCCTTGGCCGCAGCTTCGGCCTTCAGTTCCTCAGGGCGTTTGGCAACCAGAACACGCTTGGGAGCGGACATCATGTTGCGGATGGCCGCTGCCTCGGCTTCGGCTTTGCGACGGCGATCACCTAAATCTGCAGCGCGTGAAGCATCTTCAACAGCTTGGGCCTTAGAGGCCACCGCAGCCGCTGCGGTTCTTTGCGCCTCTTGCTCGCGCTTCAGTTCGGCTGCTGCTGCGTTGGCTGCGGCAACCGCTTCATGGTCAATTTCGGGGACGGGTTTGGCCTTGGCCTTGACTTGCGGCTTGGTCGCGGCGTCACGGGCTGCCTGCTCTTTGGCGGCTACCGCTTCAGCTGCCTGTTTCTCAATGGCTTCCTGGGCGGCGCGCGCTTCCTGCTCTTCGCGCTCCTTGCGACGCTGGGCCAACTCTTCTTCCTGGCGACGAATCAACTCGGCTTGACGGCGGGCTTCTTCTTCGCGGCGTGTCAATTCTGCGTGGTCAATAGCCGGTTCAGCCTGAGTCTGGGCTTGGTCTTCGTGCTCAACCACGTCTCCGGGTTGGTCGGTGCCGTCTTCGCGACGCACGAAAGTACGTTTCTTACGTACCTCGACCTGAATGGTACGTGCCTTGCCGCTGGAGTCAGCCTGCTTGATCTCGGTGGAATGCTTCTTCACCAAGGTGATCTTTTTGCGATCAGGCGCAGCCGTTCCATGGCTGTTCTGCAGATAACCGAGCAACTTGTGCTTGTCGGCATCGGTCAGCGCATCAGATGCAGCGCTCTTGGCTACACCTGCCGATTTCAGCTGCTCAAGCAGCGTATCGGTTGATTTTTTGAGTTCTTTGGCAAACTCGGCGACGGTCGTACTGGACATTTGTTTGTGTAACCTTTGGCGGCGGTTGGCAGGGCCCCTCAGGGCGACTGCCAACCATTACTGGATTTCTATTGCATGACAATTACTCTTGGCGAACGGTTTCATTGGCAAACCAATGTTCGCGCGCCTTCATGATCAGGGTTTTGGCCTCATCAGCGGACTGGCCGGTGATGTCGGTGAGTTCATCAACAGCCAGGTCGGCAAGATCGTCACGGGTGTGAACGCCCTTGTCAGCCAGTTTGCCAATCAGCTCAGGTGTCAGGCCTTCCAGATCACGTAAGTCTTGCGACACTTCTTCGACACTTTCTTCGTGTGCAATTTCCATGGTCAGCAAGGCATCTTTGGCACGGTTGCGCAGTTCATGCACCGTGTCTTCGTCGAAGCTTTCGATTTCCAGCATTTCCTGCAGGGGAACGTAAGCCACTTCTTCCAGGCTGGTAAAGCCCTCAGCAATCAGGATGTCGGCAATTTCTTCATCCACATCCAATTTTTCCATGAACAGCTTGCGACCCGAGTCCGTCTCATTGGCCAGCTTCTGGGCCGACTCTGCGGCGTCCATGATGTTGATTTTCCAGCCCGTCAGCTCGGAGGCCAGGCGTACGTTTTGTCCGCCACGCCCAATCGCGATTGCCAGATTTTCCTCATCCACCACCACATCCATCGCGTGGCGCTCTTCATCCACCACAATGGAAGAGACATTCGCCGGAGCCAATGCACCAATCACAAACTGGGCAGGGTCTTCGCTCCACAACACGATGTCGACGCGCTCACCGGCTAGCTCATTGGTAACGCCGTTGACGCGGGTACCGCGCACACCGACGCAGGTACCGATGGGATCGACGCGTTTGTCATGCGACAGCACGGCGATCTTGGCGCGTGAACCCGAATCACGGGCGCAGGATTTGATTTCCAACAGGCCTTGCTCGATTTCCGGCACTTCCTGGCGGAACAACTCAATCATGAATTCAGGCGCCGAACGCGACAGAACAATGGGTGCACCGCGCAGGGTCAGATCCACTTCCATGATCATGGCGCGAACCCGGTCGCCGGTACGCAGATTTTCTTTGGGGATCATCTCGCCACGGCGCAAGCGGCCTTCTACCCGTCCGCTCTCCACAATGATGTCGCCCTTGTCCATGCGCTTGACGGTGCCAACGAAGATTTTTTCGCCACGCGCCATGAAGTCGTTGAGCAGCATTTCGCGCTCTGCGTCACGGATCTTTTGCAAGATCACCTGCTTGGCGGCCATGGCGCCAATGCGTCCGATGGGCACCGAAGGTACGGACTCTTCGATGTACTCGTCGACTTCGATATCAGGAATTTGCTCGACGGCTTCGAACAGCAGAATTTCCTGGTCAGGCAATTGCAGACCGGCTTCATCGGGAACCACATGCCAGCGACGGAAAGTCTCGTAGTTGCCGCTATCGCGGTCAAGCGCCACCCGGATGTCTACATCACCGGGATAGAGCTTTTTGGTAGCTTGCGCCAGGGCCGCTTCTACAGCGCCCAACACCACATCACGTTCCACGTTTTTTTCACGGGAAATAGCTTCAACCAGCATCAACAATTCGCGATTCATGCCATGACTCTCCTGAACACTCTTATCAACAACAAAACTAAACCAATTGGCCCGCGGCTGGCTCTTCGCCACCCGTGTTACCACCCTGTCCGCGGCCCTTGAAGCTCACAATCGGAGCCAAGCGGGATTCGCGTATTTCATCCAGCGTGAAGCCCAGCACCTGCATAGGCGGCGGTACACGCTTCTTGCTCACTCTTTGACCCGGCTTGACGGGGGGCGCATCGCTCCAGACGATTTGCCAACTTACAACCCCATCTGCAGCCTCGACACGCTCCAGCGTGCCGCGAAATTTCTTGCGACTGGCATGCACCTGGCCATTGGCCGCAGCACCCATGGGCGCCTTGAGCGTGATGTCAATCACCGAACCCACAAAGCGCTCAAAATCTGCCGCATGGCGCAAGGGGCGATCGATACCCGGCGAGGACACCTCCAGCCGCTTGTACTCAACACCATCCACCTCCAGCGCAAACAACAGCTGGCGGTTGACCTTCTCGCAATCTTCTACATTGATAAATTGCTCTGAAGCAACAGCACCTTCGGCAGGCTGGGTCCAGGGCAAATCGATCGTAATGCGCAGCAGTCCCCCGGCGGAGCGTTCAATCTCCACCAAGTCATAACCCAATCCGCTAACTGTCTGCTCAACGATTTCCTGTAACGCCACGCCGCTCTTTTCCTACTTCTAAATCCACTGTTGTAAAACACAACCCAAAAACGATCGACCAAAAAAAACGGGCGGTAAATACCCGCCCGTTTGGTCGTGAGCTTGGATTGTACTGCAAAACGGGCCTAAGTGCCTTGATTTTTAAGCATTTAATCGCTAGCCGCAAGCAAGGTGCGGGTGTAGTCCTGGGCGGGGGATTCAAACACGGTTTTCAGGCTTCCGTGTTCAACAATTCTTCCGTCTTTCATCACGGCCACGTCGTGTGCCATAGCCCGAATCACGTCGACATCGTGGGTAATCAGCAAATAAGCCAAGCCGTGCTCGGCCTGCAAGCGCTGGAGCAACTGGAGAATTTGTTGCGCCATGGTGACGTCCAACGCGCTGGTCGGCTCATCCAGCACAAGCACACGCGGCTCCACAATGAGCGCCCTTGCAATCGCGATGCGCTGGCGTTGACCGCCCGAAAACTGGTGCGGATAGCGTTGTAGCAGTCCCGGAAACTGGCTTTCTTCCAGGCCGACACTTTGCAAGGCCGCCACCACCCGCTGGCGCACGACCGGTGCGGTTAATTCGGGCGCATGGACCGACAGCCCTTCGCCAACTATTTCTTCCACAGTCATGCGCGGAGAAAGAGAGGAAAAAGGGTCCTGAAAAACCACCTGCAAACGTCTGCGGTTTTGTAAATCGGCTTCGCGGCCCTGCCCCCAGGACGCGTCAAAGATTCGCACTTCATTCAAGAACGGCACCAGACCCAGAACCGCCAGGGCCAGGGTTGACTTGCCGGAACCGGATTCACCGACGATACCCAAGGTTTGACCGGTCTGCAGGCACAAGTCCACGCCCTGAACCGCTACAAATTCGCCCTTGCCAAACCAACCTGCTATGCCCGGTTTTGGCACCGGATAGGCCACGCGCAATCCTTTGGTGACCACTGCATCGGCCGCACCGGAAGCGACTTCCACCACCTCCCGCTTGGGGCGACTGGCCAGCAAGGTGCGGGTATAGGCGTGGCTGGGGTGGGCAAAAATATCCGCCACCCTGCCCTGCTCCACAATGTGTCCGCGTTCCATCACCGCGACTCTGTCGGCAAAACGGCGCACCATATTCAGGTCATGGGTGATCAACAGCACGGCCATGCCCATTTTCTTTTGCAGGCCGTCGAGTAAATCCAGAATCTGCTGGCGCACGGTCACGTCCAGCGCGGTCGTCGGCTCATCCGCGATTAAAAGTTTGGGGCTGCAGGCCAGTGCCATGGCAATCATGGCGCGCTGACGCTGACCGCCAGAGAGTTGGTGCGGGTACGCCCGGGCGCGGCGTTCTGGCTCGGCAATTCCGGTATCGGCAATGAGCGCAACTGCCCTTTGCACCGCGTCTCGGGCGCTCAGTCCCATCTTGAGTTGCAGCACTTCGGCAATCTGCTCGCCGATGCTAAACAAAGGGTTCAAAGCCGTCATGGGCTCCTGGAAGACCATGGCAATGTCCTGCCCCCGAATGGCCCGCAAATCCCGGGGAGACAGGCGCAGCAAATCGACCGGTCCCTGAGGCGCTTCAAACAGCACCTTACCTGCCACTTGAGCGCCTTCAGCGAGACCCAGCAGGCTCAGTGCCGTGACCGTTTTGCCGGAGCCCGATTCACCCACCAAGGCCAGCTTCTCGCCCGCCTCCACTGCAAAATCAACGCTCTGCACCACGGAGTTGCCGCCGAAGGCGATGCTTAAACCCTGGACGTTCAGCAAGCTCATTCCTGCGCCTTTCTGGGGTCTACCGCGTCCCGCAGGGCATCGCTCATAAAGGTCAGCAGCAGCAGCGTGACGACCAGCACGGCAAACGTTGAAAGCGAGATCCACCAAGCGTCGATATTGTTTTTGCCCTGGGACAACAATTCACCCAAGGATGGTGTGCCCGGGGGTACGCCGAGGCCAAGAAAGTCCAGCGAAGTCAGCGCCAGAATCGCGCCACTCATCCGGAAAGGCAGAAATGTGACGACGGGCGTCAGGCTGTTGGGTAACACATGGCGCACGATGATTTTCCAGTTGGAAACGCCCAGAGCGCGTGCGGCGCGCACATAGTCCATTTGTCGATTGCGCAGAAACTCGGCGCGCACGTAGTCGGACAATCCCATCCAGCCGAACAGGCTGAGCAACACCAGCAACAGGGCCACACTGGGAGCGAACACGGCACTGAAAATGATGAGCAGGTAGAGCTCCGGCATCGAACCCCAAATTTCAATAAAGCGTTGAAAGGCAAGATCGGTCTTGCCACCAAAAAAGCCTTGAATAGCGCCTGTAATGACACCCAGAACCACGCCCGTGACGGTCAGCGCCAGGGCAAACAGCACGCTGACCCGAAAACCGTAAATCAGCTGGGCCAGCAGGTCACGCCCCCGGTCGTCCGTACCCAACCAGTTCTCGGCGGTGGGCGGCGCGGGGTTGGGCGACTTGGCAAAGTAATTCAGCGTCTTTGGACCATAGGGGTTGGGTGCAAACAATGCCCAGTTACCGGGTTCACCGAGTTTTTGTCGGATAAAGGGATCCAGATAATCGGTGGGCGTGGCGAAGTCGCCGCCAAAGGTGGTCTCGGGATAGTCGCGCACCATGGGCCAGTAGGTTTGACTTTGGTAAACCACGACCAGTGGTCGGTCGTTCGATACCAGTTCGGCAGCCAGGCTCAACAGCACCAGGGTGCAAAAAATCACCAGACTGACAAAGCCCAGACGGTTGCGGCGGAAGCGCAACCAGGCCCGCCGCGTGGGTGAAAGCGATTCTGTAGGCTTAGTCAAACTTGACACGCGGATCCACCCAGACATAACAAAGATCAGAAACCAGCTTTGTCACCAAGCCGATCAAAGTAAACAAAAACAAGGTGCCCATCACCACCGGGTAATCCCGCCGGATCACGCTTTCGTAACTCAGCAAGCCCAGGCCGTCGAGT
This sequence comes from uncultured beta proteobacterium, assembly GCA_903870955.1. GTDB lineage: Bacteria > Pseudomonadota > Gammaproteobacteria > Burkholderiales > Burkholderiaceae_C > Allorhodoferax. The sequence goes on along the minus strand of CAIQEX010000451.1, from coordinate 18,662 downwards.
GAAAACAAAGTTTCAATGAGCAACGAACCGGTAAAAAAAGCGCCGATAAAGGCCGCCGGAAAGCCGGTGACGATGGGTATCAGTGCATTGCGCATGACATGTTTCCATAGCACCCGCTGCTCCGATAGACCCTTGGCGCGTGCAGTGACAACATACTGTTTGCGGATCTCCTCGAGAAAGGCGTTCTTGGTCAACATGGCGGTGATTGCAAAACTACCCAGCACCATGGCAGTTACCGGCATGGCAATGTGCCAAAGGTAATCGGCAATACGAGCGCCCCAGGCCATTTGCTCCCAGTTGCTCGACGTGAGCCCACGCAGTGGAAACCATTGCAACTGGCCGCCAAAGATGACCAACAGCGCAACCCCCAGAACAAAGCCGGGAATGGCATAGCCAACCAGAATAAGCAAGGTGCTGACCAGATCAAAACGCGTGCCGGCGCGCACGGCCTTGGCCACCCCAAGCGGAACCGCCACCAGGTAGCTGATAAAGAAAGTCCACAGCCCCAGGCTCATGGACACTGGCAGCTTTTCCCAGACGAGTTGCGAGACGGCACGGTTCTGGAAAAAGCTGGTGCCCAAATCAAAGTGCGCAAACTGCACCAGCATGCGCCAGAAGCGTTCCGGCGCGGGCTTGTCAAAGCCGTACAAGGCCTTGGCCTGCGCAATGCGTTTGGGGTCCACCCCTTGCGAGCCGCGGTAGCTCAAACCACCTTCGGCGCTGTTGCCTTTGCCAGCTTTTGCTTCGGCCAGATACTGTTCTACCGGCCCACCCGGGACGAACTGCACCACGACAAAAGTCAGGAAAAGAACCCCAAACAGGGTCGGCAACATGAGCGCCAGGCGCTTGAGGATGTAGGCACCCATCAGCGCGCCCACCAGGTTTCAATGGCCCAACTCTCACCCGGCGAATACGCCGGCATGGCGTCCGGTTTGGCCAGACGCCATGCGTTGTAGGCCATGCGGTGGGTGGATGCCGACCACTGCGGAATCAAGATATGGCTGTGGGCAATCACACGGTCCAAGGCCCGGCAGGCAGGCAGAAGTTCAGCCTTGGACTTGGCACTGACCATGTGCGTTATCAGCGCGTCCACGGCCGGGCTTTGGATACCACTGTGGTTGCCGGAATCTTCCTGGGTTGCTGCCTTGGAGCCAAACAGATCCGCAAATTCCTGACCAGGATTGTTGGTGCCCCCGTAGGCCAGCGATGTGATGTCAAAGTCGAACTTTTGCAGGCGCTGCTGATAGAGTGAAAAGTCTGCAGCTCGAAAATTGAGTTTCACACCGATCTTCTCCAGGTTCCGGGCCCAAGGGCTGACGACACGGGTGCTGCCCTCATTGCTGTCCAGCATTTCAAGCTCCAACACATGATTCTGTGCATCGCGCAGCGCACCGTCGCGGTATTCCCAGCCTGCGTCTTTCAAAAGCTTCTGGGCCATGCGCAGATTTCCGCGCAGGCTGTTTTCTCCATCCGTGCGCGGAGCTGTGGCCATGGGGCCAAAAGCGGCCTCCGGAATCTGGCTACGCCACGGTGTCAGCAAAGCCAGTTGCTGTGCGTCGGGCAAGCCTTGCGCCTGGCAGTCGGTGTTGCCGAAGAGCCCCTGCACACGCTGATAGGCACCGTAAAACATCTGTCGATTCATCCACTCATAGTCCATCGCCAAACCCAGGGCCTGGCGCACCCTCATATCCTTCAGCAGCGGGCGGCGCGTGTTAAGCACATAGCTTTGAAAACCAGTCGGCAAACGGTGCTGAAACTCTGTCTTGACCAGTTCACCCGAGTCAAACTTGCGCCCATTGACGCGCCGGGCCCAATCACCCGCAGAGAAGAAGCGCATCAGGTCAAACTCCCCGGCCTTGAGCGCCTCCAGACGTGCCGTATTGTCCTTGTAGATTTTGACCAGGATGCGGTCGAAATTGGATGTGCCGCGCCGCACGTTCAGGTCCCGGGCCCAATAGCCCGAGTCGCGCACATAGGTGATGTCCTTGCCAAACGACACCGGGCCAATTTTGTACGGACCGCTACCGATCGGAATGTCCATCACCACCTGGTCAAAAGGTTTTCCCTCTCCCCAGCGGTGGCTGAACACGGGCAAACCACCGACGGTCAACGGCAGCTCTCGGTTGGGCTTTTTGAAGCGAAAGCGCACCGTCAAGGGGTCCACCACATCGGCACCAGCCACGTCTTCCAAGGTACTGCGAAGGCCCGGCGAAACAAACGGGCCGTTCAGGATGTCAAAGCTGTGTTTGACGTCCAGCGCCAGGACCGGGTCCCCGTTATGAAAGCGGGCATTGGCCCGGAGGCGAAAAGTGGCGCTCATGCGGTCGGGCGTTATCTGCACATCTTCGGCCAATAGACCATAGGCCGTAGCGGTTTCGTCCAGCGAACCCGTTAAAAGACTGTCAAACAGCAGCTGGCTCAGGTAGGCCGGAGCCGACCCCTTGATGGTGAACGGGTTGTATTTGTCAAAGGTGGATACGCGAAGATTGCTGACCAATCGCAGCTCGCCGCCCTTGGGGGCTTGCGGGTTGACGTAGTCGAAATGGGTAAAGCCGGGCGGGTATTTAAAGTCATCCCACAACGCGTAACCGTGGGCTGCCCAACTGGGCAGCGCACCGAGGGTGAGGACCAATAACAACAAAAAACGCATGCGACAATTCTGCACTACAGAAAGAAACCTATTCATGAGGACGTTATGGGCTTTTTAGCAGGCAAGCGGTTGTTGATAACAGGAGTTCTCTCCAACCGATCGATTGCTTACGGCATTGCCAAGGCGTGCCGGCGTGAGGGTGCCGAATTGGCGTTCAGCTACGTGGGCGAGCGCTTTAAAGATCGCATCACCGATTTCGCAGCGGAGTTCGACTCTTCGCTCATTTTTGATTGCGACGTCAGCGATGACGGCCAAATCGAGGCTTTGTTCAAGGGCCTGTCCGCAAGCTGGCCCACATTTGATGGCTTCGTGCACAGCATTGGCTTCGCGCCACGCGAGGCCATCGCCGGTAATTTTCTCGATGGTTTGAGTCGCGAAAGTTTCAGAATTGCACACGACATCAGTGCCTATAGTTTTCCGGCTATGGCTAAGGCGGCACTGCCCTATCTGAACGACCGGGCCGCCTTGCTGACACTGAGTTATCTGGGCGCCGAGCGCATCATTCCGCACTACAACACGATGGGCTTGGCCAAGGCATCGCTGGAAGCCTCGGTACGCTATTTGGCTGAAGCAGTGGGCAGCATGCCCGACGGACGCGCTATCCGTGTGAACGGCGTGAGTGCCGGCCCCATTAAGACGCTGGCTGCCAGTGGAGTTAAAGACTTTGGAAAACTCTTGAACTACGTAGCCGCTGCGGCCCCCACGCGCCGCAACGTAACGATAGACGAAGTCGGCAACGTTGCCGCGTTCTTGATGAGCGATCTGGCCAGCGGAGTTACCGCCGAGATCACCTACGTGGACGGCGGCCACAGCAAAACCATGGGTGCCGTGGCCGCAGACTAATCGGGTTACTCCCGCACGCAATCCGCGAAGTAGTGGGTCTTGCCGTCGGCATCCACTTCTTCGACCAAACCGTGCACATCGGTTTCAAAGCCTGGGCAGCGGGTGTTGAATTCGCGGGAAAACTTCAGGTAGTCGACGATCTTTTTGTTGAAAACTTCGCCAGGGATCAGCAAAGGAATGCCGGGCGGGTAAGGTGTCACCAACCCAACGGTAATGCGGCCTTCGAGCTTGTCGATCTCCACCCGTTCCGTTTTGCGCAGCGCAATGTGGGCGTAAGCGTCGCTGGGCTTCATGGCTGGCGTCAGGTCGCTTAAATACATGTCCGTGGTCAGGCGCGCGATGTCGTGCTTGGCGTACATGGTGTGCAGGAACTGGCACAGATCGGCCAGCCCCATCTTCTCGTAGCGTGGGTGCTTTTTGCAAAATTCCGGCAGGATGCGCCACATCGGCTGGTTCTTGTCGTAATCGTCCTTGAACTGTTGCAACGCGGTCAACATGCTGTTCCAGCGGCCCTTGGTGATGCCGATGGTGAACATGATGAAGAAGCTGTAGAGCCCGGTTTTTTCCACCACCACGCCATGCTCGGCCAAAAACTTGGTCACCACACTAGCCGGGATGCCGGTCTTGGCGAACTTGCCGTTCAAATCCATGCCGGGGGTCACGATCGTGGCCTTGATGGGGTCCAGCATGTTGAAGCCTGTGGCCATCTTGCCAAAGCCGTGCCAGTTGGCCTTGGCGGTCTTGCTTTCACCCTTGATGATCCAGTCACTGGCGCGGCCAATGCCTTCTTCGGCAAATTTTTCCGGGCCCCAGACCTTGAACCACCAGTCGGCACCATATTCTTCGTCGACCTTGCGCATGGCGCGGCGGAAGTCCAGCGCCTCGACAATGCTTTCTTCCACCAGCGCGGTGCCGCCGGGTGGCTCCATCATGGCTGCCGCCACGTCACAGCTGGCGATGATGCTGTACTGCGGGCTGGTGCTGGTGTGCATCAGATAGGCTTCATTGAACAACGGTCGATCCAGTTTGACGGTCTGTGAGTCCTGCACCAGCACATGGCTGGCCTGGCTGATACCCGCGAGCAATTTGTGGATGGACTGCGTGGCGTAGACCACGGCCGTCTTCGGGCGCGCCCGGTTCTTGCCCATGGAATGGTAGGTGCCATAAAAGGGATGGAAAGCAGCGTGCGGTAACCAGGCCTCGTCAAAGTGCAGGTTTTCCACATAGCCATCCAGCATCTTCTTGATGGTTTCGGTGTTGTACAGCACGCCGTCGTAGGTGGACTGCGTTAGCGTCAGCACGCGGGGCTTCACCGTGTCAGGGTCTACGCCCTTGAGCAACGGGTTGGCGCGGATCTTGGCCTGGATAGAGGCGATCTGAAACTCTTCTTTGGGGATGGGGCCAATGATGCCGAAATGATTGCGCGTCGGTTTCAGAAAAACGGGAATCGAGCCGGTCATGATGATGCTGTGCAAGATCGACTTGTGGCAATTGCGGTCCACCACCACCACATCGCCGGGTGCCACCGTGTGGTGCCAGACCATCTTGTTGGAGGTACTGGTGCCGTTGGTGACAAAAAAGCAGTGGTCGGCGTTGAAGATGCGCGCCGCGTTGCGCTCGCTGGCGCCGATGGCACCGTCGTGGTCCAACAACTGGCCCAGTTCTTCCACCGCGTTGCAAACGTCCGCACGCAGCATATTTTCACCAAAAAACTGGTGAAACATCTGGCCAACCGGGCTCTTCAGGAATGCCACGCCACCCGAGTGGCCTGGGCAATGCCAACTGTAGGAGCCATCCTCGGCGTAATCCAGCAAGGCCTTGAAAAACGGCGGCTGCACGCCTTCCAGATAGCTCTTGGCCTCACGAATGATGTGGCGCGCCACAAACTCCGGCGTGTCCTCAAACATGTGGATGAAGCCATGTAACTCGCGCAGGATGTCGTTCGGGATATGGCGGCTGGTCTTGGTCTCGCCGTACACATAAATCGGCACGTCAAGATTCTTGCGTCGCACTTCTTCAATGAAGTGGCGCAGGTTCAATACGGCGGGATCGAGGTCCGGACCGGGGGTGAACTCTTCGTCGTCGATCGACAAAATAAAGGCGCTGGCGCGCGACTGCTGCTGGGCAAATTGCGAGAGGTCACCGTAGCTGGTAACTCCCAGCACCTCAAAGCCTTCGGACTCAATCGCCTGAGCCAAGGCACGAATGCCCAATCCGGAGGTGTTTTCCGAGCGAAAGTCTTCATCGATGATGATGATGGGAAAGCGAAACTTCATGGCAGATCTCCAACGACAGGGCAAAAAAGACAGCAAATAGGCGCGAAGTGTACGGACTAAAAGTGTGTGTTTTGTTGCGGCGCACACTAAATAGCCCACAATGTGGCGTCGTCAACACATCAGGACCCTGGACTATGGCCGAATCGACTCTTTGGTGGCTAGCGACCGGCGGCGTCATTGTCGCGGAGTTGCTCACCGGCACTTTTTATCTGCTGATGTTGGGCGTCGGTTGTGCCGCTGGTGCTTTGGCCGCGCATCTCGGTTGGAACGTGGCCACTCAAATGGTGCTTGCGGCCCTTGTGGGTGGTGGCGCAGTCGTGGTCTGGCACCTGCGGCAAATGCGGAGCCACAAGGAGGCACCAGCCCAGTCCAACGTGAACGTCAACCTCGATATTGGTGAAACCGTGCAAATCGACGGCTGGAATGCCGATGGCACGGCGGACGTTCACTACCGCGGAGCGCGCTGGACCGCCATTCACCGCGCGGGTGTTGCTCCTGGCACCGGTCCGCACCGGGTCGCCGAACTGGTAGGCAATCGCCTGCTGGTAGACAAATTCTGATTACGCCTAGCAAATAACAAGGAAGCACCATGGAAATCGCAATCGTCATTCTGATCATCGCTGCCCTGTTTATCAGCCGCAGTGTCAAGGTCGTGCCGCAACAGCACGCCTGGGTGATTGAGCGTCTGGGAAAGTACCACGGCACACTCACCCCGGGGCTCAACATTTTGGTGCCTTTTATTGACCGGGTTGCCTACAAACATGTGCTGAAAGAAATCCCGCTGGACATTGCCAGCCAGGTCTGCATCACGCGCGACAACACCCAACTTCAAGTGGATGGCATCCTGTATTTTCAGGTCACCGACGCCATGCGCGCCAGCTATGGCTCGAGCAACTACATCGTTGCCATTTCACAGCTGGCGCAAACCAGTCTGCGCTCGGTCATCGGGAAGCTCGAACTCGACAAAACCTTTGAAGAACGCGACATCATCAACGCCCAAGTGGTTGCCGCGATTGACGAAGCTGCGCTGAATTGGGGTGTCAAGGTGCTGCGTTACGAAATCAAGGACCTGACGCCGCCAAAAGAAATTCTGCACGCGATGCAAGCCCAAATTACTGCTGAGCGCGAAAAGCGCGCCCTTATTGCTGCATCTGAAGGCCGGCGGCAGGAGCAAATCAATATTGCTACGGGTGAGCGCGAAGCCTTTATTGCCCGCTCTGAAGGCGAGAAGCAGGCGGTCATCAACAAGGCCCAGGGCGAAGCGGCATCCATCACGGCCGTCGCCGACGCAACCGCAGCGGCCATTGAACGGATTGCAGCCGCCATTCGCCAGCCCGGCGGCGAACAGGCGGTGCAACTCAAAGTGGCCGAAAGAGCCGTGGATGCCTATAGCAAGGTCGCAAGCGAGGCCACTACGACCTTGATCATCCCGTCCAATATGACCGAGGTTTCGACCTTGATCGCCTCAGCGATGAAGATGGTTCAAGGCGGAAAATAAATCCCGTCGAGAAAAACTGATTTTCTGATCGTTGGAATTTGGACCAATCGTTTCAATGTGTAAACTTGCGAGCGCGGACAGACACATATAAATGCGAATTCAAGGGCGAGTTACATGGCATCACTGTCGACAGTTGAGTTGTTAAGGCGTGTGCCAATCTTTGTCAGACTGTCCGAGTCGCAATCCGCGTTGCTTGCAACTGCCGTTGAAAAGCGCCACTTCAAGCGTGGCGAAATAATTCTCGAAGCAGGTGAAAACCTCGGTTCACTCGTCATCATTCTCAGCGGTCAAGTCCGGGTGACGGTGCTTGAGGAAAATGGAAAGCAGGCCGTTATCGCAACACTCGGGGCCGGAGAAGTTGTGGGTGAAATGAGCATTTTGGACGGAGCCCCCCAATCCGCCAGCGTTGTGGCTGACACCCCTGTCGATGCTTTGCTTTTAAGTCAGGACGCCTTTCTGCAGTGTGTTCAGAACAACACCCATCTAGCTATTGCGCTGCTTCAAAGCCTGGTCGGACGGCTGCGGCGTGCGAATGAAAAAATCGCTTCGCTCGCTTACGTAAGTGTTTATGGACGCGTTGCACAGTACCTGGTCGACACCGCGACGCAAACCGAGGCGGGTGACCTGCTACTGGCCAAAAAATTATCCGTGGTTGCCATGAGCCAGACCTTGGGTGCCTCGCGGGAAATGATTAGCCAGGCACTTAAGGCATTTGAAGACAAGTCGTTCTTGAAAAAAATGGGTACTGGGCAATTTAGCGTTAATCCATTCGTTTTAAAGGATCGGCCTGATTTGTTGCCCGGCGTTACGCTCAATCTGAGCCGATACAGTCGCACCACAGCGGCGGCATTCTTGGCGGGTCCCTGAATTTGGCGATTGAAATAGCCAAGAAAAAAGCCCTGTAAATTTTGACGTTTACAGGGCTTTTTGCATTTTACTGGCGGAGCAGGCGGGATTCGAACCCGCGGTGGGTTTAACCCCACGCACGCTTTCCAGGCGTGTGACTTAAACCACTCATCCACCGCTCCAGAGCCTTGCATTCTAGCATCAAGGCAGGGCCGCTTTTGACGCTCGCGCTAATTACCGCGCGTTCAGATCACGATTCAATGAATCGCTCAAGGCCAGATTGATGGCCTCGCGCACGGCTTCTTCAATTTGCAGATGCAAAGAAGGCAACATCGCGTTGTATTGGGCTTCAAAAAGCTCTTGCGCCACGATGCGCAACTCGGCCTCGAGTTGTGGCGCAATCAGTTCGATAACCTGTAGCGCCAGCGTATCCCGATCTGGAAGAACCGATTCGGCAAACGGCTCGGCCTGTTGCATGGGCTCCGGTTGCGCCGTCGGTGGGTTGTGGGCCGCAGCCCTTTCCAGGGCTTCCCGCACTTCCGGGTTCACCACCTCGGTGAGTGTTGGTAGGTAGCGCGGGGGAAATCGCGTAGCCATCATCCCTCCTCGCGACTCTTCAAATCGTGGCGCGTAATGGCGTATTCGCGTTCCGTGTAATAACGCCAGCGCTGGCGGGCCAGGTTGCGGTCCTGTTCGTCGGTACTGACGATTTCAATCACACGCTGAAGATGCTCAAACCCCTGAGGCACATCGTCGGCAAGATTGACCAGAATTGGGAAATCAGGCTGCACGGGCGCACCGGCGTCCATCAGTACCACGGCTGACCGGGAGCGCACGGTATCCGGCGCCATGGCATCACAGTGGCTGATGAAGTCTGTAGGAGCCAAATTCCACAGAGCGGCATCTAACGCGATGCGGGTTTCCGCCGTGGCGCGAACCTGCAGGCGTGCACCCGTCGCGGTCGCCTTGCGCAACAGACGGCAGGTGTAGCCCAAGCGATCGGGCGCGCCAAAGTGAAAAGCAACTTCGGTCACGGGTTATTTGCTGCCCTGGGGGACGACACGGGATGCCAGTAAGTATTCCACCAGCAAACCCACGGGGCGACCGGTGGCGCCCTTGCTGGCACCACTTTTCCAGGCAGTGCCGGCAATATCCAGATGCGCCCAGGGGTACTTTGCGGTAAAGCGCTGCAAATACTTGGCGGCAGAAATGGCCCCCCCAGAGCGTCCGGCCACATTGGCGACATCGGCAAAAGACGTCTTCAGACCTTCCGCATATTCTTCATCCAGCGGCATGCGCCAGCACAAATCCTGCGCCTCGTCACCGGCAACGATCAGGGCGTTTGCCAGCGCCTCATCAGGCGAAAAAAGTCCACTGCGCAGAGCGCCCAAAGCCACCACGCAGGCACCGGTCAATGTCGCAATATCAATCACCGCGCGGGGTTTAAAGCGCTCTGCGTAGGTCAACGCATCGCATAAGACCAGGCGACCTTCGGCGTCTGTGTTGAGTATTTCGATGGTCTGCCCGCTCATGCTGGTGACCACGTCGCCCGGTTTGACGGCGCGTCCATTCAGCAGGTTTTCACACGAGGGAATCAGCCCCACCACGTTAATGGCAGGCTTCAGAGTGGCCAGGGTACGGAACACCCCCAGCACACTGGCAGCGCCGCACATGTCGAATTTCATCTCATCCATTTCGGCTGCGGGTTTGATCGAGATGCCGCCACTGTCAAAAGTAATGCCCTTGCCCACCAACACCGTGGGCGTCTGCGATTTCGCTGCGCCGCTGTACTGAAGAACGATGAAGCGCAGCGGCTCATCAGAGCCTTGTGCGACCGCCATGAAGGCGCCCATACCCAGCTTGGCAACCTCTTTGGGACCCAAAACCTGGCAGGTGATCTTGCTATTTTTGGTGGCAATTGCCTGCGCAGCCTTTGCCAAAAGAGTCGGTGTGGCGTAGTTGGCGGGCCGATTGGCCCACTCCTTGGTCAGGTTCACGCCTTCCACAATGCCCACGGCGCGCTCAAAGGAAGCCTGAACTTCCGTTGCGTTACTGACCGCCACCAAAACATCGCGCAGGGGGTTGTCTTCTTTTTTCGACTTGGTGGTGTTGAAGCTGTAGCTGGCATCGGCCACAGACGCAACAGCAGCCTTTATTGAGGCTGCGGTGGAGGCATTGCCAAAGGCCAGCACCAGCCTTTTGAGTTTGTCCGATTTGACGCTTGCCAGGGCTGCCAGCACACCGCTTCGCACCTGCTTGGGGCTGCCATCACCGACACCCACCAGAACCACCCGTGTCGCCTGGGCCATGGAATGTTTGTACAAGGGCAGCAATTTTCCGGCCTTGGTCAGCGTGTCGCCATCCTTGATGGTGCGCGCCACAAAGGCCGAAAAACCGTCTTTGGCAGGCTTGTAACTGTCGGTCAGCAAGACCAGCAGCACATCACATTTCTCGCTGGCAGCTTCGACCAGACTCAAGGGCTTTAGTTCAAAGTTCATAATTCGCTTTCTTACTTCTCCGCAATGTTATTCCATTCCTCCATTCGTAAAGAGTTAGCGCGCAGTTTCGGAGCCACACTGGTTGTGTTGGCTACCGTGGTCATGACCATGACGCTGATTCGCACTGTGGGCGAGGCCTCGCGCGGCACCTTCAACCCAACCGATGTGATGATCATCATGGGTTACACCGTGCTGTCGGATATGCCCACCATTTTGTCGATGAGTCTTTTCATTGGCATCCTGAGCGTGCTCACCCGCATGTACAAGGACAGTGAGATGGTGATCTGGTTTGGTAGCGGGCGTGGTTTAACGTCGCTTCTGTCGCCACTTTTTCGCTTTGCCTGGCCCATTTTGGTGGTGATTGTGGTGTTGGCATTCTTTATCCTCCCCTGGGCTTTTGGTCGTATCGAGGACCTGCGCGACCGGTACGAAAAGCGCGGCGACATCGCCCGCATCGAACCCGGACAATTTCAGGAGTCGGCCAATGGAGACCGGGTGTTCTTTATTGAAAAGAACTCTGAGAACAAGCAAACCGGCAACAACGTTTTTATTGCGACCAAAGAACAGGACAAAGAAACCATTACCTCGGCGCGCAGTGGCCACATCGAAATAATCGGTGCGGACAAATTTCTGGTGCTGGAGAACGGCCAGCGTCTGGAAAAGACGGCGGGCAAAGCGGACATGACCGTGAGCGTGTTTGAAAAATATGGGGCGCGTGTGGGTGCCGACGATGTCTCGGCGCGGAGTTATGTGGCGGCGAGTTCTCTCAGCAGTGCGGAACTGATACGCGAGCCCGACTTAAAAAACCAAGCCGAGTTGTCTTGGCGCCTGGGACTGGCCTTGGCGGGATTCAATTTCATTGTGATTGCGGTTGCCGTGGCAGGCACCAACCCCAGGGTTGGTCGTTCCGCCAACCTGGGTTTTGCGTTTCTGATTTTCGTGGTGTACTTTAATTTTCTGGTTCTGGGCAAAAGCTGGGTGGAATCGGGCCAGGTGCACTTCGCCCCTTTCCTGTTGGTGCTGCATGGTGGCGCATTGGCGCTTGGCCTGCTGTGGTTGTTAAAGCGGCACAACAACTGGAGTCCACGCTGGCGAGCGCGCTCTGAAAAGGCCGCTAACAGCCAAGGCGGTGCATCTTGAAGACGGTACGCCGACTGTTGTTTCGTGAAGTCGTGGTGGCGGTGGCGCTGGTTACGCTGGGTTTTGCCGCGCTATTTTTCTTCTTCGACTTTGTTGAGGAATTGCAGTCGGTCAATCACATTGGCGCGATTGGTTACCGCATCCCGCAGGCGCTGATTTACATCGGACTGATGTTGCCCAGCCATATTTACGAGCTGATGCCCATTACGGTACTCATCGGCACCATTTTTGTGATGTCGCGCCTGGCACAAAGCTCTGAGTTCACGATTTTGCGAACCAGTGGACTAGGCCCCTGGCGTGCCTTGCGAATTCTGCTCAGCTTGGGCTTGCTTTTCGTCTTCTTCACCTTCGCCGTCGGCGACTATGTCGCCCCGCTGGCGGACAAAACTGCGCAGTTGCTCAAAGCACGCTTTCAGGGTCAGGTTACGGTCGGCAAAACGGGCGCCTGGCTTAAAGAGAAGCAGGCTTATGGCAATTACGCGATCAATGTGGGTGCACTGGCGAGTGACGGCACCATGAAGGATGTGCGGATATTTGAATTCGACAACCAGGGCCACTTGGTCTCTATGACCCAGGGACAGACCGGCAGCTTTGGCGAACACGACGACTGGTTGCTGAACAGCGTGGACCGCACCGAATTCGCATCCACGGATGCCAAGGCCGGCCATGTAGACCGCATTATTTCCAACGACTTTCGCTGGCCGACCAATGTGACGGCTGAAATGGTCGCCGCAGCCGTGTTGCGACCCGAGCGCATGGGCACGATTGACCTTTTCCAGTACATGCAGCACTTGAGCTCCAACAACCAGTCCGCACAAAAATACGAGATTCAATTCTGGAAAAAAGTGTTTTATCCGCTGAGTTGCCTGGTGATGGTGGTGCTGGCCCTGCCGTTTGCGTACTTTCATTTCAGATCCGGCGGCATCGCCAGCTACGTTTTTGGCGGGGTGATGGCCGGAATCAGCTTTGTGCTCCTGAATAACGTGATGAGCGATTTGGGAACCCTGCAAGGCTGGCAACCCTGGTTTACGGCAGCCTTGCCGGGGCTTATTTATTCCATGCTGTCACTCACGGCATTTACCTGGCTGGTGCTGCGAAGATGAACGCTACAGAAAACAAACGGGCGGTGGTGTTGTTTGCCCACGGCTCTCGGGATCCCCTGTGGCACAAGCCGATGGAGGCCGTGGCAGAAACACTCGCCTCGGCCGAGCCGGATTTATCAGTTCGCTGCGCTTATCTGGAAATCAGCCAGCCCGATTTGGCGACCGCCTGCAACGCGTTGGCAGATGCTGGCATTCACCATATCAAGGTCATTCCGATGTTCCTGGGGGTGGGCCGCCATGCGCGTGAAGATTTGCCGCTCCTGGTAAAGGATTTGCGCGACAAACTTCCAGGGGTGACCTTTGAGCTCAAGCCCGCAGTCGGCGAGGACCCCCGGCTGATTCAATTGTTGGCCGGTATAGCGGCGGAGTAGATTCTTCAGGTTAACAATCCGACCACATCAGCGCTTCAGAGGATAATGAAAGCCTAAATCATTCCTTTTTTGTATTAGCGCCGTAGTCAGGATTCGATATGAACCTTCACCAATTCCGTTTTGTGCAGGAAGCGGCTCGCCGCAACCTCAACCTGACCGAGGCCGCCAAAGCCCTGCATACCTCACAACCCGGGGTTTCCAAGGCCATCATTGAACTGGAAGAAGAGCTGGGCATCGAAATTTTTGCCCGCCATGGCAAGCGCCTCAAACGCATCACCGAGCCCGGGCAACACGTACTCAAAAGCATTGAGCTCATCATGAGCGAGGTAGGCAACCTCAAGCGCATTGGCGAGCAATACAGCAACCAGGACAGCGGCACGCTGTCGATTGCCACCACCCACACCCAGGCCCGCTATGTGCTGCCCGAACGGGTTGCCGCTCTGCGCGCGGCCTTTCCCAAAGTCAATATCAGCATGCACCAGGGGGCTCCGGGTCAGGTGGCCCGTATGCTGATTGACGATGTCGCGGAAATCGGCATTGCCACCGAGTCCCTGGCCGACTATGCCGAGTTGGTCACCCTGCCCTGCTATGAGTGGCAACACATGCTGGTGCTGCCGTCCGACCATCCATTGGCCAAAAAGGAAAACATCACACTCGAAGACGTGGCCAAAGAACCTTTGATCACCTACCACCCCTCGTTTACCGGCCGTACCAAGATCGACGTGGCCTTTGCCCACGCGCATTTGGAGCCCCGGATCGCGCTCGAAGCCATTGACTCAGACGTGATCAAGACCTACGTGCGCCTGGGTCTTGGCGTCGGCATTGCTGCCGAAATGGCGGTGCAGGACATTGTTGAGGATTGCGCAAACAACGGCGGGCGGGGCGGCCTGGTGACGCGCCCAGCCGGCCAGTTGTTCGGCCTGAACATCGCCCGTGTTGCATTCAAGCGCAGCACCTACCTGCGCAATTTTGTTTACACCTTTGCCGCACTGCTAAGCCCCCGTCTGAGCCGCGAGCTCATCGTCAAGGCCATGAACGGACACGTCAACGACTACGAGCTATGAACCCGGAAGCCCAAAACCCCGCGGTATTCACCCCCGCCATCACAAGCCGCCTGGCCAAAGTCGGCACCACGATTTTCACGGTCATGTCGGCCCTGGCAACAGAGCACAAGGCAGTCAACCTGGGTCAGGGCTTTCCGGACTTTGCCTGTGACCCAGCCCTGGTGGATGCCGTGACGCATGCCATGCAGGCCGGGCACAACCAGTACCCGCCGATGATCGGGGTGCCTGTGCTGCGCCAGGCGATTGCCGCCAAGATTGAAGCCTTGCACCAGCGCCGCTACCACGCAGACACCGAGATCACCATTACCGCCGGTGCCACCCAGGCCATCATCACCGCGATATTGGCCATCGTGCATCCGGGCGATGAGGTGATCGTGCTGGAGCCCTGTTACGACAGCTACGTACCCAATATTGAGCTGGCCGGCGGCGTGGCGGTGCGCGTACCGCTGACCCCTGGCACCTTCCGCCCCGACTTTGACAAAATAGCCGCTGCGATGACGCCGCGCACCCGTGCCATCGTCATCAACAGCCCGCACAACCCCAGCGCCACTGTCTGGTCTGAGGCCGACATGCTGGCGCTGCAGGATCTTTTGGCGCCCACCCAGGTGCTGTTGATTTCGGATGAGGTTTATGAGCATATGGTCTTTGATGGCCAGCAACACCAAAGCGTGGCACGCTTTGCGGGTCTGGCGGCCCGCGCCTTTATCGTCAGCAGTTTTGGCAAAACCTACCATGTTACCGGCTGGAAGGTGGGCTATGTGGCAGCCCCCGCCAGCCTGAGCGCAGAGTTCCGCAAGGTGCACCAGTTCAATGTGTTCACGGTGAATACACCGGTGCAATACGCGTTGGCACAGTACATGACTGACCCCGCGCCGTATGCGAACCTGCCCGCTTTCTACCAGCGCAAGCGTGACCTGTTCCGCGAAGGCCTGGCCAAAACCCGATTCAAGGTTCTACATACGCAAGGAAGCTACTTTCAATGTGTCGACATCTCCGAAGTCAGCGACCTCGGCGAGGCCGACTTCTGCCAATGGCTAACCCGTGAAATCGGCGTGGCCGCCATTCCGCTATCGGCCTTTTATGGCAACGGCTTTGATCAGCGCGTGGTGCGATTCTGCTTTGCCAAACAGGATGCGACGCTGCGCGAAGCGCTGGACAGGTTACAAAAGCTCTAGCGATTCAGCTCAGTTGGGCCCACGCTTTGTCCAGCCGCTTCACGCTCACCGGTTGTGGCGTGCGCAACTCCTGTGCGAAGAAACTGACGCGCAATTCCTCAAGTAACCAGCGAAATTCCAGCATGCGCTCGTCCACCATGCCTTTGCGTTCGGCCACCAGGCGCCAATAGCGCTGCTCCAAGGGACGCAGCTCGGCCAGGCGCGCCGCATCGCGGGCCGGGTCAGCGCGGTATTTGTCCAGCCGCAAGGTGATGGCCTTGAGGTAACGCGCCAGATGCTGCAGGCGATCCCAGGGTGCAGCGTGTAAAAAGCGCTTGGGCATCAGGCGCTGCAGTTGCTGCGCGGCGTCCACCGCAGCCTCGCCAGCGGCCTTGCTGTCCTTGATTTTGCGAGCGGCGGTGGCGTATTCCAGCAGGATGACACCGGCCATGCGCGCGACTTCAGAAGAAATCAAGGTCAGGCGACCACGACCCTCCTCGACCCGTTTCTTGAAGGCAAACTCATCGGTGGGCAGGGGTTCGATCAAAAACGCCCGGTCCAGGGCCAGGGCGACGATCTGCTCACGCAACTCTTCGATTGTTCCACCAGAGCTGGCGCTGTCCTTCCCATCGGTCTTGCCAACCTGCATAAAGGTCACAGCCATTTTTTGCAGGTCGGGGATGTTCTTTTCCAGGTATTTCAGCGCATCCTTGATTTGCAACGCAAACAGGCGGCGCAGGCCGGCACGGTGTTTGGCGTGGGCCGTTTCGGGCTCATCAAAAACCTCGATGGTGACGGCGTCGCCGGCGTCGATCAGCGCCGGGAAGCCGATCAAAGTCTGTCCACCTTTGCGGATCTCAAGCAACTCCGGCAATTCACCAAAGGTCCAGGCCGTGTGGCGTTTTTCTGTCGCCAGTGGCGGCGCAGAGGCCTTGGCTGGTGGGGCGTTTTTGGCTTGTTGTGGAATCGAAGCCGCTGGAGCGGCGACCGCTGCAGCTGGTTCCGGTGTTTTTGCGCCCTCCCCCAACTTCAGATTGGCCAGCGCCTGGAACGCACCGCGCGCCTGTTTGCCCCATTCGGCTTTCAGTGCACCCAGATTGCGGCCATGCCCGAGCACGCGGCCATGCTCATCCACCACACGGAAGTTCATGAAGTAGTGGGGAGTCAGCATGTCGACCTTGATATCGGCCCGGGCCACGTCCACGGCGGTGGCGTCGCGCACCAGCTTCAGCACCGCATCGGTCAGGCTGCCCGAACCAAAACGTTCGGCTTCGTTCAGAACTTCGGCGAATTTGGCGGCGGTATCCGGCAGTGGCACCAGACGCGAACGTGGGCGCTGGTGCAGTGTCTTTATGAGCGCCTGAATCTTCTCGCGCAACATGCCGGGCACCAGCCACTCGCAGCGTTCCTCGTTCACCTGATTCAGCACAAAAAGCGGCACCGTCACGGTCAGGCCGTCATGCGCGTCCCCCGGTTCGTGCAGATAGGTTGCGGCACAGTCCACGCCGCCCAAACGGACGGTTTTGGGAAAGCTGGCGGTGGTGATGCCTGCGGCCTCGTGGCGCATCAATTCCTCGCGCGTCAAGCGCAACAACGTGCTTTCACGTCGCCCACCGGCATGCTGCGGGTTGTACTGCGGCTTTTTGGATTCCTCGCGGTACCAGGCCTCGAAGCTGTAGCCACTGCACACGTCAGCAGGCAACTGCTGGTCGTAAAAGGCGTAGATCAGTTCATCGTCCACCAGCACGTCCTGGCGGCGTGCCTTGTGTTCCAGGTCTTCCACCTGCTTGATCAGTTTCTGGTTGGCCGCCAGGAAAGGCAGCGGCGTCTCCCACTGGTTGTTGACCAAGCCCTCGCGGATAAAGATCTCGCGCGCACCCACCAAGTCCACACGGCCGTAATTCACCCGGCGACCGCTGTAAACCACGATGCCATAGAGCGTTGCACGTTCCAGCGCCACGACCTCGGCAGCCTTCTTTTCCCAGTGCGGGTCCAGCAACTGTTTCTTCAGCAAATGGCCGCCCACTTGTTCCAGCCACGGCGGCTCAATCGCGGCGATGCCACGGCCAAACAGGCGCGTGGTTTCCACCAGCTCGGCAGCCACAATCCAGCGTCCTGGTTTCTTCACCAAATGCGCACCGGGGTGCGGGTAAAACTTGATGCTGCGCGCGCCCAGATACTCGCCCGATGCACCATCGGTTTCCAGTTTGCATCCCACATTTCCCAGCAGGCCCGACAACATGGACAGGTGCAATTGCTCATAAGAAGCAGGCGCCGTGTTGAGTCGCCACTTGTGCTCGGCCACCACGGTGTGCAACTGGCTGTGAATGTCCTTCCACTCGCGCACGCGGCGAATGTTGACAAAGTTCTGCCGCAGCAGTTGTTCGTATTGCCGGTTACTCAACTTATGTGATGCACTGGCAGGCGCGGACCGGGGACCGGGCGGAGCCGATATTGAGCGATGCGACGAGGCCCCGCCCGGCCCCCGGTTCGCGTCTGCCAGTGCATCTCCCCCCCCTCCGCCCCGTGCATCGTGAATCCACTTCCACAGCTTTAAATAGCCGCTGAACTCGCTCTTCTCATCATCAAACTTCTTGTGTGCCGTATCGGCCTGCGCTTGCGCATCCATAGGCCGGTCGCGCACATCCTGCACGCTCAATGCAGAGGCAATCACCAGCACCTCGTCCAGCGCGCTGCGATTGCGCGCTTCGAGAATCATGCGTCCCACGCGCGGGTCCAGCGGCAGGCGTGACAACTCCTGACCCAGCGGGGTGATCTCATTGCCATCGTCCACGGCGCCCAACTCATTGAGCAATTGGTAACCATCGGCGATAGCGCGGCCAGACGGCATATCGATGAACGGAAAATCTTCCACCACACCGAGGTGCAGCGACTTCATGCGCAGAATGACCCCGGCCAGCGAGCTTCGCAAAATTTCCGGGTCGGTAAAACGCTCGCGACCCTCAAACTCTTTCTGGTCATACAGGCGTATACAAATACCGTTGGCGACCCGGCCGCAGCGACCGGCACGCTGGTTGGCGGCTGCCTGGCTAATCGGCTCTACCAGCAACTGTTCCACCTTGCTGCGAAACCTGTAGCGTTTGACGCGCGCTGTGCCGGCATCGATCACGTAGCGGATGCCCGGCACCGTGAGCGACGTTTCCGCCACGTTGGTAGCCAGCACAATGCGCCGCCCGTTATGGCCGTCAAAAATACGGT
>CAIQEX010000450.1 GCA_903870955.1 uncultured beta proteobacterium | reverse complement strand
GATTTAGGAAACACCCTCATCGTTGTTGAGCACGATGAAGAGACGATCCGTACCGCGGACTGGGTTGTTGATATTGGACCAGGCGCCGGTGAACACGGTGGCAAAGTGGTGGTCTCTGGTTCTTATGAGGATCTCATCGCATCCTCTGAGTCGATTACTGGTGCCTATCTATCTGGGCGTCGCTCGATTGCAATTCCAAGCAAACGTCGTCCCATTGATCTTAAGCGACAGATTGTCATCAAAGGCGCAAAAGAGAACAACCTCAAGAACGTTGATGTTTCAATTCCTCTCGGTACCTTTGTAGCAGTCACTGGAGTAAGTGGCTCTGGAAAATCAACACTTGTTAACGATATTTTATATTCGACTCTTGCCAATAAACTCAACGGTGCTCGCATCGTTCCTGGACGTCACAAGACGATCACGGGTATCGATCTACTAGATAAAGTTGTTCATGTTGATCAATCACCAATTGGTCGTACGCCTCGCTCTAACCCAGCAACGTACACAGGTGTCTTCGACAAGATCCGCGCGCTCTTCTCTGAAACGACGGAAGCAAAAATCCGTGGCTATCAACAAGGTCGATTCAGCTTTAACGTTAAAGGTGGGCGCTGCGAGAACTGCACAGGCGATGGAACTATCACTATTGAGATGAACTTTTTGCCTGACGTCTACGTTCCGTGCGAGGTTTGTCATGGAGCCCGCTACAACCGAGAGACTCTCGAAGTCCATTACAAAGGAAAGACGATCGCAGAAGTTTTGGATATGCCGATCGAGATCGCTCATGAGTTCTTTGAATCTGTTCCAACGATTGCCAGATTCCTCAAGACTCTATGTGATGTTGGTCTTGGCTATGTGCGTCTTGGACAATCTGCTCCAACGCTCTCAGGTGGCGAAGCACAGCGCGTGAAACTGGCTACTGAACTGCAACGTCTGCACGTGACCGGATTCTTCGCCTTTGAACCACAACTTGGCGCGCGAACGACTGAAGTAAACGGCACGGCCCAACTCGGCAGTCTTTGCCAGCGCCTCGCGGTTCATCCACGCGAACATCAGGACATCGTTCGTGCCCTGCTCCTGCGCAATCACAGGCACCAGGCCCAACGCATCCCATCTGACTTCATCTAACCATTTCATAGCAAGCATTGTCCGCGATTTAAAAAGTAGAAAAACTGCCCGAGCGAAATGTCCCCTTCAGGGATACCGCGGAACCGGCTTGGCCGGGCCGCTGGTATCGCCCCAGCAGGGGGGACGGCTTGGCGACACGCAGTGCGCCGAGTCCGACGGGGGTTAAAACCTCACCGGTATGCCGCGTTCGGCCATGCGTGCCTTCGCCTGGCCCACGGTGAACTCGCCGTAATGGAAGATGCTGGCAGCCAGCACGGCATCTGCCCCACCCTGCTGCACGCCATCGGCCAGATGGTCCAAAGTGCCCACACCGCCAGAAGCAATCACCGGGACCGAAACAGCGTCCGCCACGGCACGCGTCAATTGCAGGTCAAAACCCGATTTGGTGCCATCACGGTCCATGCTGGTGAGCAAAATTTCACCGGCGCCGCGGCGTGCCATTTCGGCAGCCCATTGCACCGCGTCCAAACCGACATTCTTGCGTCCGCCATGGCTATACACGTCCCAGCCAGGGCCTATTGCCGCACCGTTAACCATGCGTTGCGCGTCTTCCACACTGCGGCGCTTGGCGTCGATGGCGACCACAATGCATTGCGCACCGTATTTGTGCGAAGCGTCTTCGATGACTTGCGGATTGGATATCGCCGCCGAATTGAAACTGATTTTGTCGGCACCTGCATTGAGCAGGCGGCGAACATCTTCTACGGTGCGCACGCCGCCGCCGACGGTCAAGGGAATGAACACCTGAGAGGCCACGGCCTCGATGATGTGCAGGATGAGGTCACGTCCATCGCTGGTGGCGGTGATGTCCAGAAAAGTCAGTTCGTCGGCGCCCTGATCGTTGTAACGTGCTGCGATTTCTACCGGGTCTCCAGCATCGCGCAGTTCAACAAAGTTAACGCCCTTAACGACTCTTCCGCCGGTGACGTCCAAGCAAGGGATGATGCGTTTAGCTAGCACCCTGATTAGCCGTTCAATTCATCAGCACGCTCTTGCGCTTTTTCAAAGTCCAAATCGCCACTGTAGATGGCACGGCCACAAATAACACCTTCGATGCCTTCGTCTTCGACATCGCACAAAGCCTCGATATCGGCCATGTTGGACAGTCCACCTGAGGCGATAACGGGAATGGTCAGGGCTTGGGCCAACTTGACCGTGGCTTCGATGTTGATGCCGCTGAGCATGCCGTCGCGGCCAATGTCGGTGTAAATAATGGACTCGACACCATAGTCTTCAAATTTTTTGCCAAGATCCACCACATCATGGCGGGTCAACTTGCTCCAACCATCGGTCGCCACCTTGCCATCGCGCGCATCCAGCCCGACGATGATGTGGCCACCAAAGGCGGTACAAGCGTCTTGCAGGAAACCGGGATTCTTGACGGCTGCCGTCCCGATGATGACGTAGCGCAAGCCAGCATCCAGATAGCGCTCAATGGTGTCCAAGTCGCGGATACCTCCGCCCAACTGAACATCGACCTCGCTACCCACATCTTTGAGAATTTTGCGGATCGCTGCCTCATTCTTGGGATGCCCGGCAAAGGCTCCGTTCAGATCCACCAGGTGCAAACGCCTGGCACCTTTGTCGACCCAGCTACGAGCCATGACAACTGGATCTTCTCCGAAGGTGGTTGATTGATCCATATCGCCTTGTTTAAGGCGAACACAGTGACCGTCTTTCAGGTCAATCGCAG
Organism: uncultured beta proteobacterium; assembly: GCA_903870955.1. GTDB lineage: Bacteria > Pseudomonadota > Gammaproteobacteria > Burkholderiales > Burkholderiaceae_C > Allorhodoferax. The sequence goes on along the minus strand of CAIQEX010000450.1, from coordinate 4,700 downwards.
GGATGAGCAGCATGATGGCGGGTTTAGCCGAGAGAAAGAATCAAGGATTCCAGTGAAGGAAATTACGATAAAGGGACAAGCCGTGCTCTGCACTTTTTTCGGGGTGAAATTGGGTTGCGAAAATATTATCGCGCGCAATCGCAGAAGAAAAGCGTTGCCCATAGTCCGTTTCACCCACGCTGTGGCTTATATCAGACGGTTTTGCATAGTAACTGTGCACAAAATAGAAGTAACTGCCATCCGGCACGTCGCCCCACACCGGGTGTCGGGCGACACCGTGGGCGGTTTGCCAAACTTGGTTCCAACCCATTTGTGGTACTTTGTAGCGGCTGCCATCGGGTTGCATTTGACCTGCCAGCTCGAACTTGACCACATCGCCAGGAATTAAACCGAGGCAAGGGGTATCAAGTTCCTGGCTGTGGTCGAGCAGCATTTGCATACCCACGCACACACCCATCAGAGGTTTGTTGGCGGCGGCGTGCATGACCGCGTCGAACATGCCGCAGGCGTGCAGATCGTGCATGCAATCGCGCATACCACCCTGTCCGGGCAACACCACCCGGTCGGCATCCAGAACCTCCTGCGCGGTGCGAGCCCAAACGACTTCCACGCCTGCATCGGCTGCCACATGCATCACCGCCTGCGTGACGGATCGCAGATTGCCCATGCCGTAATCGACCACCGCAACCTTCTTCATATCAGTACGGCCCGGCCGCCCGAAGGTACTGATGGGACCCCCTCGGGGGGCAGCGAACGAAGTGAGCGTGGGGGCTGTTTCATCTTAGAGCGAGCCCTTGGTAGAAGGAATGGTGCCTACCGTACGCGGATCAATTTCCAATGCAGAACGCAGCGCACGGGCAAAGGCCTTGAACACCGATTCGGCTTGGTGATGGGCGTTTTCGCCCTTGAGGTTGTCGATGTGCAGGGTGACAAAAGCGTGGTTCACAAAGCCCTGAAAAAATTCGTGCGTCAGTTGGGTATCGAAACTACCGATCGCGCCGCTCTTGAACGGCACGTTCATCACCAGACCAGGGCGACCGGAAAAATCCACCACCACGCGCGACAGAGCTTCGTCCAGTGGCACATAGGCGTGCCCATAACGGCGAATACCCTTCTTGTCGCCAATAGCCTGATGCAGCGCCTGCCCCAAGGTGATGCCCACGTCTTCGACCGTGTGGTGGCCATCAATATGCAGGTCGCCATCGGCTTCAATGTCAAGGTCGATCAGGCCATGGCGCGCGATCTGGTCCAGCATGTGGTCGAAAAAACCAATGCCGGTGGACAAGCGACTTTTGCCCGTGCCGTCCAGATTCACCTTGACCCGAATGCGGGTCTCTGCCGTATTGCGGGACACCTCGGCGATGCGAGGAGGGACCGGCGCGGCCGGCACTTCGGTCAATGGATAGTTACTCATAGGATTTCCTGTAGGGTTGCCAATAGCAGTGTGTTTTCGGCTGCGGTGCCAACGGGAATGCGCAAACACCGGGATGGCAATGGCTGCATTTTAGAAAGCTTCTTCAACATTGCGCCTCGAACCTTTGGTACGCAGCATCAGCAGGGGTAGACCGTGGCCAGTGCGTTGCCCATGACCAGCAACGCGGGCATGTCGGCCTCATAGAGCTCGCTGTTGCGCTTGAGCTCGGTCAGGTACAGGCCTTCAGCCATGGCAGGCTCCAGGCGACGGCCGTTCAGGCAAATAGAGGGCGTTGCACCCGCACGCACACCGGCGTCGTGCGCCGCCAGCGTAGCCTCCATGGCGCCGACCAGGTAGTAACGTTTGTAATTGGCGCCCTGCTTCACATCGGTTTTTTCCAAGGCCCGCAACTCCCGGATCGACATGGCGCTAGCCACCTGGCTTGCCATCATCAAAGCGGCGCACGGGATGATCACTCGCCACAGGAACGCCATCGGCTTGTTACGCAATAACGAATTTGACATATCCGTTGGTCGGTAGTTTTGTTGAAGTCTTACTTCAAGCGCATTTGCGCGGCGCGCGCGTGGGCCTGCAGGCCTTCGCCATAGGCCAATTCGGCGGCGATCGGCCCCAGGACTTGCGCCCCGGCTTGACTCACCTCGATCAGGCTGCTGCGCTTCTGAAAGTCATACACGCCCAGTGGGCTGGAGAAGCGCGCCGTACCCGCCGTGGGCAGCACGTGATTCGGGCCGGCACAGTAGTCACCCAGCGACTCGCTCGTGAACGCGCCCAAAAAGATGGCGCCCGCGTGCTTGAGCAAGGGCTCCCAACGGTGCGGCTCGCTGCTGGAGACTTCCAGGTGTTCAGGCGCAATGCGGTTGCTGATGGTGCAGGCCTCTTCCATGCTGTGCGTCAGGATCAGCGCACCACGGTCATTCAGACTCTTGGCGATGATGGCGGCACGCGGCATCTCGGACAGCAAGCGGTCAATTTCCCGCTGCACGGCATCCAGATACGCGGCATCCGGGCACAACAAAATGCTTTGCGCCAGTTCGTCATGTTCGGCCTGGCTGAACAAATCCATGGCCACCCAATCCGGCGGAGTCGAGCCATCGGCGAGCACCAAAATTTCGCTGGGACCTGCAATCATGTCAATGCCGACCGTGCCAAAAACGCGGCGTTTGGCTGCGGCCACATAGGCATTGCCAGGGCCGGTGATTTTGTCTACCGCCGGAATGGTCGCCGTCCCATAGGCCAGCGCTGCAACCGCCTGTGCGCCACCAATGGTGAAAGCACGCGTCACCCCGGCCACATAGGCGGCGGCCAGCACCAACTCATTGCGTTCGCCTTTGGAGGAACCTGCGTTGCCGCTGCCGCCAGTCGCCACGCTGCCGCGCACCGGCGTAGGCACCACCATGATGATTTCCGCAACGCCCGCCACATGGGCTGGCACGGCGTTCATGATCAGACTCGACGGATAGGACGCTTTGCCACCCGGCACATAAATGCCCACGCGGTCCAGTGGCGTAACCTTCTGGCCCAGCAAGCTGCCGTCTTCATCCCGGTAGGACCAGCTTTCACCACAGGCTTTTTTCTGCGCTTCGTGGTAGCTGCGTACGCGGCGCTCGGCATCCTGCAAGGCACGGCGTTGCGCCTCGGGAAGTCCATCAAACGCTGCCTTGAAGTCGGCCTGCGAAAGTTCCAGTTCTGCTGCGCTGGCGGCGGTGAGTCCGTCAAAGCGCGCGGTGTATTCGAGCACCGCTGCATCACCGCGCTTTTGCACATCGGCCAGGATGTCAGCCACCCGCTGTTCGATCGCTGCATCGGCATCTGCGGACCAATGTCGCAAGGTGGTGAGGCGTGCCTCAAAATCCAAATCCGCAGTGGACAGTCGCGCGGGCTTTGCTTGCAGGGTCATGACTTGGATGGGACTTTCAGTAAAACAGAATTACTTGCCGATGGCGCCGGCAAAGGCGTCAATGATGGCGCGAATGGGCTCTTGTTTCAGCTTGAGCGCCGCCTGATTGACGACCAGCCGAGAACTGATGTCCATGATGCGCTCCACCTCGATCAGGTGATTCGCCTTCAGCGTGTTGCCCGTGGACACCAGATCCACAATCGCATCGGCCAACCCCACCAAGGGTGCAAGTTCCATGCTGCCATAGAGCTTGATCAGGTCGACGTGCACGCCTTTGGTGGCAAAAAATTCGCGCGCAATGGCTACATATTTGGTCGCCACTTTCAGACGCGAGCCCTGTTTGACGGCCGATGCATAGTCAAAGTCAGCACGTACCGCCACGCTGATGCGGCACTTGGCAATTTGCAGATCCAGCGGCTGATACAACCCCTGACTGCCGTGCTCCAGCAAGGTGTCTTTGCCGGTGATACCCATATCGGCGCCACCGTACTGCACATAAGTGGGCACGTCCGTAGCGCGCACCACCAGCACGCGCACGTTAGGCTGGTTGGTTTCCAAAATCAGCTTGCGGGATTTTTCCGGGTCGTCCAGCACTTCGATGCCGGCCGCCTTCAGCAAGGGCACGGTTTCTTCGAAGATGCGGCCCTTGGAAAGCGCCAGAGTAATCATTTGGGATTGCATGTCAGAGGTCCGTTATTTGGTGCGCTCAATGTCAGCACCGATCGCGCGCAATTTAGCTTCCATCTGGTCATAGCCACGGTCGAGGTGGTAGATGCGGTCCACCAGAGTTTCACCTTCGGCAACCAATCCAGCTATTACCAAACTTGCAGACGCACGCAAGTCGGTTGCCATGACGTTGGCACCAGACAACTTCTCCACGCCTTCAATGACCGCCACTTTGCCATCAATCTGAATGTGTGCACCCAGGCGCACCATCTCATTGACGTGCATGAAGCGGTTTTCAAAAATCGTCTCAGTCACCTTGGAAGCACCCTGCGATACCACGTTGAGCGCCATGAACTGCGCTTGCATATCGGTGGGGAAACCGGGGTACTCGGTGGTGCGGAAGCTCTGCGCTTTCAGGCGACCTTGGGATTGCACCCGAATGCCATCTTCCAGCGCGGTAATGGTGGCACCTGCGTCGCGCAGTTTGTCGATCACGGCGTCCAGATGTTCGGCGCGGCCATGGCGCAAAAACACATCGCCGCCGGTAGCCGCCACAGCACATAAAAAGGTTCCGGTCTCGATCCGATCCGCCACCACCTTGTGGTTGCAGCCGTGCAGCGATTCAACGCCCTGAATGCGAATTCTGCTGGTTCCGTGGCCTTCGATTTTGGCGCCCATGCTGATCAGGAGTTCGGCCAAGTC
>CAIQEX010000449.1 GCA_903870955.1 uncultured beta proteobacterium | reverse complement strand
TTACGCCTGCAGTTCCGGCATCTGGCGCAGCGCAAATTCCATCCAAGTAATTCGCTTCACCCTACAAATAGCGGGGTGAATTCAGGGTAAACTCTAGGGCGCAGAACAAGCAAAATGCCTTCGGGTTCCTCATGCAAGTTCAGCAAAGTAAGCCGCCGTCGTGGTGAAATTGGTAGACACGCTATCTTGAGGGGGTAGTGGCGAAAGCTGTGCGAGTTCGAGTCTCGCCGACGGCACCAGATATATAGGCAAGCACAGGAATCTTTCTTGGGGCTTGCAATTTACGGTGATTAGATCAAAAGATGAACCTCGATCAATATCTTCCCGTCCTCTTGTTCATCTTGGTTGGCATCGGTATCGGTGTTGCGCCCCAAGTCATCGGTTACGTGTTGGGCCCCAATCGGCCGGATGCGGCTAAAAATTCCCCCTACGAATGTGGCTTCGAAGCATTTGAAGATGCGCGAATGAAGTTTGACGTTCGCTATTACCTCGTGGCCATTCTGTTTATTTTGTTTGACTTGGAAACCGCCTTTTTGTTTCCCTGGGCTGTGACACTCAAAGAGACGGGGTTCATGGGTTTCTTGATTGGCTTGGAATTTGTGGCTGTGCTGACAATAGGTTTTGTCTACATGTGGAAAAAAGGCGCCCTCGACTGGGAGTAATCAGATGATTGAAGGTGTTCTTAAAGAAGGCTTTGTCACAACGAGTTACGACTCGGTGATGAACTGGGCCAAAACCGGGTCCGTGTGGCCGATGACCTTTGGTCTGGCTTGTTGTGCGGTGGAAATGATGCATGCAGCATGTGCCCGATACGACTTAAGTCGCTTTGGTGCCGAGGTGTTTCGCGCCAGCCCGCGTCAGTCGGATTTGATGATCGTGGCGGGAACATTGACCAACAAGATGGCGCCAGCCTTCCGCAAGGTTTATGACCAGATGTCGGAGCCGCGCTGGGTGATTAGCATGGGCTCCTGTGCCAACGGTGGCGGCTATTACCATTACAGCTACTCGGTCGTCCGGGGGTGTGATCGCATTGTGCCGGTCGATGTATACGTGCCAGGTTGCCCTCCAACGGCAGAAGCACTGATCTACGGCATCATGCAGCTGCAGTTAAAGATTCGACGTACCCAGACCATTGCGCGGGCCTAAAGGATCAGCATGACAACTTTTTCCGTACGCCCTGAAGTTACCCGTGATGCGGTATTGACCGCCTTGGGTGACAAGGTTCAAAACATCGTTATTGCATTGGGTGAGGTGACTGTTCAGGTTGCCGCCGACAACTACCTGGCTGTCGCGCAAATCCTGCGTGATGCGCCAGGATGTCAATTTGAGCAACTCATTGACTTATGCGGTGTGGACTATCTGGATTACAAAAACGGGGACTATCAGGGTTCGCGTTTCTGCATCGTGGTTCACTTCCTGTCTGTTTCCCTCAATCAGCGTCTTCGCTTGAAGGTCTTTGCTGCTGACGACAACATGCCTGTGGTGGCGTCCGTCAGCAAAATTTGGACCACTGCAAACTGGTTCGAGCGTGAAGCGTTTGATCTTTTTGGCATTGTGTTTGAGGGCCACGAAGATTTGCGAAGAATTCTCACGGATTACGGCTTTATCGGTCATCCTTTCCGTAAGGATTTCCCAACCGAAGGCCACGTGGAAATGCGTTACGACGCAGAGCAGGCGCGTGTGGTGTACCAACCCGTCACCATCGAAGCGCGTGAGAACGTACCGCGTGTGATTCGCGAAGACAACTATGGGGGGCTGAATAAATGAGTTCCCTGGCTAGTCACTTCGTAGTTTGCGCTACCCCGCGTGGGGTTGTTGCCTTTCTTGGGGCAACCCGGTGCTGCTGCAATTCGCAGAGGTTAGAACAACATGGCTGAAATCAAGAACTACACCCTCAATTTTGGTCCGCAGCATCCGGCGGCACACGGCGTGTTGCGTCTTGTGTTGGAACTCGATGGTGAGGTGATCCAGCGCGCCGATCCGCACATTGGTCTACTCCACCGTGCCACCGAAAAGTTGGCCGAAACCAAGACCTATATCCAGTCGCTTCCTTACATGGACCGTTTGGACTACGTCTCGATGATGTGCAACGAGCATGCATATTGCTTGGCGATTGAAAAGTTGCTTGGCATTGAGGTGCCGATTCGCGCGCAATACATCCGCGTGATGTTTGCAGAAATTACCCGCTTGCTGAATCACCTGATGTGGCTTGGTTCACATGGTAATGATCTGGGTAGCTCCACTATTCTGATCTACACGTTCCGTGAGCGGGAAGATCTGTTTGACATGTACGAAGCCGCGAGCGGCGCGCGCATGCATGCAGCGTACTTTCGTCCGGGTGGTGTTTATCGCGATTTGCCCGAAACGATGCCGCAGTTCAAGGCAAGCAAGGTTCGCAATGCCAAGGGCATTGAAGAATTGAACCGAAACCGCCAAGGTTCCTTGCTCGATTACATCGAAGACTTCACGACGCGTTTCCCTGCCTGTCTGGCCGAGTACCACACCTTGCTGACGGACAATCGCATCTGGAAACAGCGTACCGTGGACATTGGCATTGTGACGCCCGAGCGCGCTTTGAATATGGGATTTACCGGTCCGATGTTGCGTGGCTCCGGCATTGCTTGGGACTTGCGCAAGAAGCAGCCATACGATGCGTATGACCAACTGGATTTCGATATTCCAGTGGGCAAGACCGGCGACGTATATGACCGCTATCTGGTTCGCATGGAAGAGATGAAGCAGTCCAACGAACTGATCAAACAGTGCGTAACGTGGCTGCGCGCGAATCCGGGCCCGGTGATTACCGATAACCACAAAGTTGCGCCTCCATCGCGGGAATCCATGAAGTCCAGCATGGAAGAGTTGATTCACCATTTCAAGCTATTTACTGAAGGCTTTCGCGTGCCCGAGGGAGAGGCTTATGCGGCTGTTGAGCATCCCAAGGGAGAGTTTGGCATTTACATCGTGAGTGATGGCGCCAACAAGCCGTATCGCTTGAAGATTCGACCGCCAGGTTTTGTGCATTTGTCAGGTCTCAATGAGTTGGCCAGCGGGCACATGATTGCCGATGCGGTTGCGGTCATTGGAACCATTGATATTGTTTTTGGAGAGATTGATCGATGATCTCGGACGCTACCAAAGCGCGCTTCGCCAAAGAAGTTGCTAAATATCCCGCTGACCAGAAGCAGTCCGCCGTGATGGCCTGCCTCGGCATTGTCCAGCACGAACTCGGCTATGTCAGTGCCGAGAGTGAACAAGTGGTGGCCGACTATCTTGACATGGCACCCATGGCGGTGCATGAAGTGACCACCTTTTACAACATGTACAACCAGCGCCCGGTGGGCAAGTTCAAGCTCAATGTTTGTACCAATTTGCCTTGCCAGTTGCGCGATGGTCAAAGGGCTCTGCATCATCTGGAAAGGAAGCTTGGCATCCATATGGGTGAGACCACTGCGGATGGTTTGTTTACGCTGCAACAAAGCGAGTGCCTGGGTGCTTGTGCCGATTCTCCCGTGCTGTTGGTGAATGACCGCAAGATGTGCAGTTTCATGACGGATGAGAAGCTTGACCAGTTGGTAGACGGCATCCGTGCCGCGGAAGGCAAGGAATGAGCGCGCAAGACATCATTGACCAGTTCGCCGCTACCGGCGTGCAAACATGTTTCCATGACAGGCACATCAATCCGCAAATTTATGCTGGACTGAACGGTACCAACTGGCGCATCAAAGACTACGAATCGCGCGGTGGATACCAGGCGCTTCGCAAGATTCTGGGCAAGGACGGTGGCGAAGGCTTGAACCAGGATCAGGTAATTGCCACAGTTAAAGAGTCGGCATTGCGTGGTCGTGGCGGTGCAGGATTCCCGACCGGGTTGAAGTGGAGTTTCATGCCCCGCAAGTTCCCAGGGCAGAAGTATCTGGTCTGCAACTCGGACGAGGGTGAACCGGGAACCTGCAAGGATCGAGACATTCTGCAGTTCAACCCGCATATCGTGATCGAAGGCATGATCATTGCCGCCTACGCGATGGGCGTCACCGTGGGCTACAACTACATCCATGGCGAAATTTTTGCTTCCTATGAACGCTTTGAAGAAGCTCTGGAAGAAGCCCGTGCTGCGGGCTATTTGGGCGACAAAATTCTGGGAAGCGAGTTCAGCTTTCAGTTGCATGCAGCCCATGGTTTCGGCGCCTACATTTGCGGTGAAGAAACCGCATTGCTGGAATCGCTGGAAGGCAAGAAAGGGCAGCCCCGCTTTAAGCCGCCATTCCCCGCCAGCTTCGGTATGTATGGCAAGCCCACGACAATTAACAACACGGAAACCTTTGCTGCGGTCCCTTGGATCATCCGCAACGGAGCACAGGCTTACCTGGAGTGCGGCAAACCGAATAACGGTGGTACCAAAATCTATTCGGTCAGTGGTGACGTAGAACTACCCGGCAATTATGAAGTGCCCATGGGTACACCGTTTGCCAAACTGCTCGAGCTCGCCGGTGGTGTGCGCAAGGGACGAACCCTCAAGGCCGTAATTCCCGGTGGATCATCTTCGCCCGTCTTGCCAGCATCCATCATCATGGAATGCACGATGGACTATGACTCCATTTCCAAGGCTGGCTCGATGTTGGGTTCCGGTGCGGTTATCGTGATGGACGACAGCCGTTGCATGGTCAAGGCGCTGCAACGATTGAGCTACTTTTACGCGCATGAATCCTGTGGCCAATGCACGCCCTGCCGTGAAGGCACGGGCTGGCTGTCGCGCGTGGTGGACCGCATTGAGACGGGCCATGGACGCAGCGCTGATCTGGACCTTTTGGACAACGTTGCTGAGAACATTATGGGACGTACCATCTGCGCGCTAGGCGATGCCGCGGCTATGCCAGTGCGCGCCATGATCAAGCATTTCCGGCACGAATTCGTGCACCACGTTGAGCACAAGACCTGCATGGTCACGGCCACCGCCGCATAAGCGAGTTACCCCATGATTGAAATCGAACTCGACGGTAAAAAGGTAGAAATCTCTGAAGGCAGCATGGTGATGCATGCGGCCGACAAAGCTGGAACCTACATCCCCCATTTTTGCTACCACAAGAAACTCAGCATCGCGGCAAATTGCCGTATGT
>CAIQEX010000448.1 GCA_903870955.1 uncultured beta proteobacterium | reverse complement strand
TTGGGACTGGGCAGCACACCCGGTTTGGAACAGCACATTCGCACCTACCGCAATGGGCGCGACCTTACAGCCGCACCACGCAACGTGATGGTGATTGATCTGTTTGGTCTGGATGCTGACACGGTGCGCAGCCGATTTCCTGCCGTGTACCAATGGGTGGCGGAGCGCGTGAAGCCGGAGCGGGAACAAAACAACCGTGCAATCTACCGCGACAACTGGTGGCTGTTTGGCGAACCGCGCCTTGTCCTTCGCCAACAACTTAAGGGACTCCCACGCTTTATCGCCACAGTGGAAACTGCCAAGCACCGCAGTTTCCAGTTTGTCGACACAGCCATATTGCCGGACAACATGCTCGTCGTCATTGCCAGCGCTGATGCGCTGCACTTGGGCGTGTTATCCACCAGAATGCATGCAGAGTGGGCACTGGCGAATGGTGGCTCGTTGGGAATGTACATAGGCAATGTGCGCTACAACAAGACTCGCTGCTTTGAAACCTTCCCCTTCCCCTCCGACGACACCGGCCTCACCCTCGCATTGACCGAGCGCATCCGCAGCCTCGCCGAGCAAATCGACGCACACCGCAAGGCCCGCCAAGCCGCGCACGCCGACGCCACCATCACCGGCATGTACAACGTGCTGGAAAAAATTCGCAATAGCGAGGCGCTCACAGCCAAAGACAAAACCATCAACGACCACGCGCTGGTGGGTGTGCTGCAAAGCCTGCACGACGAACTCGACAGCGCCGTGCTGCAAGCCTATGGCTGGGCCGACCTCAAGCTGCCCGCAGATACCGAAACATTGCTAATCCGTCTGGTCGACCTCAACACCCGCCGCGCCGCCGAAGAAGCCACCGGCACCGTGCGCTGGCTGCGCCCCAGCTTTCAGCACGCCAGCGGCCAGGGCACACAGGCCAGTCTGGATGTCGCACCCGACGCCAGCGCAGAAGGTGGTGAAAGCGAAGATAGCGGAGATAGCAACGAAAGCGCCAACGACACGGACACCCACACCGAGGGCGGCAAAGCGGCAGGCGGCTCCTCCAAAACCCGCGCCAACCCGGCGCGCAACGCTGCCATCGCGCCCCAGCCCTGGCCGTCTGAGGCCCCAGCCCAAATCAAGGCCGTAGCCGACGTGCTGGCCCAAGCCGGCACCGCCCTCAAGCTAGAAGACATAGCCGCAAGCTTCACCGCCCGAGGTCGCTGGCGCGAGCGCCTGCCCGGCATTCTGGACCTGCTGGTAGCGCTAGGCCGCGCCCGCCCCCAAGGCGAAGCCGCATGGGTGGACGTAGGGCGTTAAGCGAAAAAGCCAAGCTTGGCTTATGCCGCTTCCGTTACGCGTATTTCAACGTGCAATCCAGCGGCAGAGGCCATGTTGACCAACGCGTCCAAACCAAAGAGATTGATTTTTCCACGCATGAGGTCCGACACCCGTGGCTGCGTGACACCAAACATCTTTGCGGCCTGCGCCTGACCCAGCCCCGTGCGCGCGAGGTGTTCACTCAGTGCCCGCATCAAGCCAGCACGCAGCTTCATGTTCTCAGCGTCCTGGGGCGAGTCTTCGATGGCATCCCACACGCTGGCGAATTTTTCATTGCTCATTTGCCTAGCTCCTTTAGCAAGTCACGGTAACGGCCCTCAGCCAATTCCAAATCCGGTTTGCTGGTCTTCTGTGTCTTCTTCTGGAAGCAATGAAGTACGTAGACCGCGTCCGCGAACTTCGCTACATAGACAACCCGAAACGCACCAGCTGCATCGCGAACCCGGATCTCTCGAACGCCTTGCCCAATGGTCGGCATAGGCTTCCAGTCGTCCGGCTCCATGCCATGCTGAATCCGGTCGATCTGGTACCCAGCCTCGCGCCGTGCAGACAAGGGAAAACTACGCAGTTCATCAAGGGAACCACCCTGAAATTTGACGAACTTGGAATTGGACATTACGCCAAATATACAAGATTATGTATAAATCGCCAAGTCAAGATGGATAGGAGACACCGAACCCCGACGCGGCATGTCAATTCATATTTCTCGCAATGACCAAAAATACACATATAGTTTCACAAAAAATCTAATTTCATTAAACTATATGTTATGACTAAGACTTCATCCGCACTTAACCAAATGCCTCCTTCAACGCTCGCAGCGTTAGCGCAAATGGGTGCTGATCTGGCTGTGGCCCGGCTACGCCGCAAGGAGTCGCTCAAGGCCTGGGCGCAGCGCCTACGTGTGAGCGTGCCCACCCTGATGCGGTTGGAAGCCGGTGAGCCCAGTGTCAGCATGGGGGTGCTGGCAACGGCACTCTGGATGATCGGTCGCGACGCGGCACTTGCCACTCTGGCCACTCCCAAGGAAGACCGTGGCGCACTTGAATTGGATGTACGCCAGGCCGAAGCTTTGGGTCAAGCAAGGGTGCGCGCCGCTGCCAAAACGAAATTGAGCAGACAAGCCAAAGAAATTAAACCCGCTGGTCCCTAAGTGGCTATATGGGGCGAACCAAAACACGGCACGCCTTTAAACGCGTAGCCGAAGCGCAGCAACCAAATTGGCTGTCCGCCTTAAAGCTCCCCTTATCCCGACGGGGGGTAAGGGGTTGGGGGAGTTAAACCACAAAGCCCTTGGGAATCAACCCACTCTCCCGAGCCTCGCGTTCCAGCCCCTCACGGAAATCCGGATGGGCAATCGAGATCATGGCTTTGGCACGCTCGGGGATGGACTTGCCCTTGAGGTTCACCATGCCGTATTCGGTGACCACATACATCATGTCGCTGCGCGGCGTGGTGACGATGGTGCCGGGCGGCATATCGAGCACGATGCGGCTCTTGCGCACGCCTTTGCGCTCGTAGGTGGAAGCCAGGCACATAAAAGCCTTGCCACCTTGGCTGGCATAAACACCGCGCATGAACTGCAGTTGGCCACCGGTGCCGCTGATGTGGCGGTGGCCATCGGCCTCGCTGGCGGCCTGGCCCTGCAAGTCCATTTGCGTGGTGTTGTTGATGCCCACCATGTTGTGGTTACGCATGATGATGTGCGGTGCGTTGGTGGTCTCCACGGCGTTGCACAGGATGTCGGGATTGCGGTCTATGGCGTTGTACATCGCCTGTGATCCCAGGCCAAAACTGCACACTATTCTGCCCACGTCAAACTGTTTGGCGGCACCGGTGATGATGCCGGCCTTGTACAGATCGATGATGCCGTCGGTCAGCATCTCGGTGTGCACGCCCAGGTTGCGCACGCCACTGTGCAGCAGCATCGAGCACACGGCATTGGGCATGCCGCCAATGCCCACCTGCAGGCAGGCGCCGTCATCAATTTCGGACGCAATCAGTTGCGCCACGGCGCGGTCCACGTCGGTGGCTGCGGGGTTGGGCAACTCGGGTGCGGGGCGGTTGTCGCCTTGAATGATGTAGTCCACCTGGCTGATGTGGACCCCGTTGTTGACGCCGTGCAGATAAGGCAGGCCTTCGCAGACTTCAACAATCACGATTTTGGCGCGTTCCAGGATGGCGCTGTGCCACAGGTTGGCGGCACTGAAGTTGAAGAAACCATTGGCATCCACCGGGCAAACCTTGAGCACCGCGATTTCGCTGGGGGCAATAAAGCGGCGGTAGTAGTCGCTGATTTCACCCAAGTTGCAGGGGATGTAGTTGCTCTGACCCAGATCGGCCTTCTTGCGGTCATAGCCGCTGAAATGCCAGTTGAACCAGTTGAAGGTCTCACGCTGCGGGTCAGCCTCCAGCACGGCACGCGGACGAACGCTCAGGCAGGCGCGGATGTTGACGTTGTGCAGTTCAGATTTGCGTGCGGCCAGGGCCTGGTCAAACACATCCGGCTGACACAGGGTGGCACCGTATTCAACCCAGTCACCCGACTTGACAAAAGAGGCTGCCTCAGAAGCCGAAATCGAGCGCGCAGATCGCATAAATTAGTTTCCGATGTTGAAGAATTCGATGGATTTTTGCAGATTTTCTGCCTGTGCCGACAATTCCTCACTGGTCGCCGCTAATTCCTCTGAGGCCGAAGCGTTTTGCTGTGTGGCCTTGCTGAGTTGCCCCATGGCACCGCTGATCAGTTCCACGGAGGCGCTTTGCTCGCTGCTGGCGATGGCGATTTCCTGCACCAGGGTGCTGGTCTTGCCAATGCTGGGAACAATCTCTTCCAGCAGGTTACCGGCACGTTCGGCCGTGGCAACGCTGTTGCCGGCCAGTTCACTGATCTCCCGTGCCGCCAACTGGCTGCGCTCGGCCAGTTTGCGCACTTCGGCGGCCACAACGGCAAAGCCCTTGCCGTGCTCGCCGGCCCGGGCCGCCTCAATCGCCGCGTTCAAGGCCAGCAGGTTGGTCTGGTAGGCGATGTCGTCGACGATGCCTATCTTGGCTGCAATCTGCTTCATCGCCACCACGGTCTGGGCCACGGCTTCGCCGCCTTCGGTGGCTTCCTTGCTGGCCTTGGTGGCCATGCCATTCGTGGTGCGTGCGTTGTCACTGTTATTGCCAATGGAGGTCGACATGGCGTTGACGGATTCAGACGTCTGCTCGACGCTGGCGGCCTGCTCGCTGGCGGCCTGTGACAAGGACGCGGCGGTGTCGCTGACCTGACCGGCGGCGTCGGTGAGCGCATCGGCGGCAGCGCGGACCTCGCCGAGCACGCGGGCCAGGCTGTCGGCGGTGGCATTGGCGCTGTCTTTGACCTGACCAAACAAGCCGGCGTAATTTCGCTCAATGCGTTGCGTCAAGTCGCCCTGGGCAAACGCGGTCAGCAATTCGGCCACATCTTTGAGGCCTTGTTCGCTGGTGTCCATCAACTGGTTCATGCTGGACGACATGGTGGCAAAGAAGCCGACCTTGCCGGCCATGTTCAGGCGCTGGCCAAAGTCGCCCTGCTCTGCGGCGCCCACCATGTGGGCGAGTTCCTGTTCGGAGGCAATTTCCTCGGTGCGGTCAAGCCAGTGGGTGACCCGACCGGCGGCTTCACCGGATGCCGAGGTGATGGGCATTGCCAAGAGCCGAATCTGCCGTCCGGCAATTTCAATATCGGTCGATTCTCCCGAGCGAACCGCGCGATCAAAACGTTCAGCCAACGCGGCACTGCCAAACAGTTCACTCAGCTTGCGGCCAAACAGACCCTCCATTCGGAAAGAGGGGCCACCCAATTTTTGCAGCAGGGCGTGCGCTGCCGGTGTGGCATGCACCAGCAAGTCTTGCGCATTGGAAACCGTGACGCTCTCGGGCAGGCTGTCCAGGGCCAGTTTGATGCGCAGGTTCTCGCGGGCCACCTTCTTTTCCTGCTCCTGTGCGGCCTGCTTTTCCTCGGCAGCGCGCTGTTCCTGAAGCACTTTTTCTTCCATGCTGCCGAGCGAACGATTGGTCGCCAACTGCGACGCCTTGAAGCCCCCGCGCAGGCCGGTGATTTGCGCCTTGCGTGCAAAGTGACCTTGCGTGGCGTTGTCCAGCGCTGTGGCCTGGTCACGAAAACAGGTTTCGATCTGGTCCAGCATGTCGTTCATATTCCAGCACAGTGCGGCCAGTTCGCCGCCCTCCGGGATGTGGGTAAAGCGCCGCTCGAATTTGCCATGCGCCACTTCATCCGCGATCTCGCTAAGTTGGGCCAACATTGCGGCCTGCTGACCCAGCCGTTTCAGCCACCACAACAACAGAACAAAACACGGAACCAGCGGCAGCAGGCCCAGCGGGCCCACGCCCAACAGCATTTGGGCGACCAACCCGAGCACCAGCAGTGCCAGCACGGTCAGCGCAAAGCGACCCGACTCAGATCGAAAGAATGAAGGCTTCATAACTCACTCCGTGTTGGGCCAGGGCGGCATTTAACAGGGCCAGGGAGGCGGCGCAAGCGTCCTTGGGACCCACCCGCTGTTCTTCGGCCAGCATCTGCCGGTAAAGGCCGGTCACGGCCGCTATGCCCGATGGGCGTGGCTTGCGACGCACCGAGAAATACCCCTCAACAGTACCGTCTGCGTTGTACGAGGGCGTGACGTTGGCAAAGACCCAATAAAAGCCGCCGTCCTTGGATTGGTTCTTGACGTAGGCAAAGCATTCTTTGCGCGCCTCCAGCGTGTCCCACAGAAACTTGAAGACGCCGCGCGGCATGTCAGGGTGGCGCACGATGTTGTGCTGTTTGCCCAGCAATTCAGCCTCGCTGTAGCCCGAAAATTCAATGAAGATGCGGTTGCCGTAGGTGATGCGACCTCTGAGGTCGGTCTTGGAGACCAGGAAATCATCTTCCCGCATGACCCGTTCACGCTGGGTGGGTTTAATTAAAGTTTCAACCATATAGACCTCGCCTATGGAGTGCGGATGAAATACACATCCGTTGAGCCGACACTGTATCTTTGGGCCTGACGTGCATCAAGTTTTTTAAGGTGAAGCTTGGATACCGTCGCGAAACTTATGCAGCCTGATTGACATGCATCAATCATCACATGGACACTTGCACACTCAGGACATCACAAAACCCTGCTGCTACACTGTTTTGTTACTCCTCAGGGAATCCAGGCTGCGCGCACATGATCAAACGCATTGCGACCGAACAACTACGGGTTGGTATGTTTATCCACCACCTGGAGTGCGGCTGGATGGAGCATCCGTTTTTGGTCAACCAATTCAAGATCACCCAGCAAAGTGAAATTGACAAAGTCCTGCAGCATGGCATTCGCAGAGTTTCCATAGACACCGAACGCGGGCTTGACTTGCAGGTTGAAACCAGTGACTTGGGTGAGCCGTTGCACATCGACCTGGAACTCGAACTGCCGGCACTGCCAGAGCTTGCCGAAGCGCCGCCGGTGCGCGTCGCACTCAGTGACGAAATACACGTGGCCAAACAGGTGCTTGCCGAGGCCAGCGCGCTGATGAACAACGTGCTCTCGGACGTGCGCCTGGGGCGCATGATTGAACTTGAGCGTATCGAACCGGTGGTGGAACGCCTGATCCAGTCGGTGCTGCGCAATCCGGGTGCCTTGAGTTGCCTGGGCAGGGTCAAGCAAAAGGACCATTACACCTTCGAGCACTCCGTCAACGTCAGCGTGCTGCTGGTCAACTTTTGCCACCACCTGGGCCTGAACCGGCGCACCACACGCGATGCCGCCATCGGCGGATTGCTGCACGATGTGGGCAAGGTCCACACCCCGGACGAGATTCTGAACAAGCCCGGCCCTTTGACGGATGAAGAATTTGCCATCATTCGCGAGCACGTAGGAAATGGTGTCGATACGGTCAGTGCCATTGCCGGTATCTCTGACCTGTCGTTGGCCATCGTGGCCCAGCACCATGAGCACATCAATGGCGCGGGGTACCCGGCGGGCCTGCAAGGCGAGCAGATCTCCCAGGTCGGACAAATGGCTGCGATTGTGGATGTCTATGAGGCACTCACCTCGACACGTCCCTACCGATTGCCCATGGAGCCTTCGCATGCCTTGCAACGCATCTTTGGCTGGAAGAATCAATTCAACAACGATCTGGTGCAGCGTTTCATTCAGTGCGTGGGCATTTATCCGGTGGGTACCCTGGTGCGGCTCGAGAGCGGGATGGTGGCCATCGTCGTGGAAGCCAACCCGGCCAACCTGTTGCGGCCGGTCGTGCGCGTGGTGCTGGATACCCGGCGCGACATGATCGTCACGCCACGTGACTTAAACTTGGCCAAACCCAGCGTGAAGGACCGCATTGTGAGCGCCGAGTCCACGGCCCGCTGGAAAATAAATCCCAATCTGTATATCTGACGGGCTCTTAGTGCCCGCGATAACCCTGTCTGCCTAAACGAAGCCTCCATGCCTGCACCAGAAAGCCAACTTCCG
>CAIQEX010000447.1 GCA_903870955.1 uncultured beta proteobacterium | reverse complement strand
TCAAATAGCCCTGGGCCCGGCCGACGCCTTGCGCTGGCAAGTCAGGCAACTGAATGGCAATACCGTTGTTGTTGACCGCGAAAGCATGAACCGGGTTTTGCACCTGTTGGCTCGCAGGAGGACTGAACTGGCAGGACGCATCGGGTGAAGCACAATTGAAATAGGTCTGGCCATCGTTGACAAACAGACCGACACCCAGAATTCCGTTGGCATAGAGTGACTTGGTGCGACTGCTGGTCGTGGTGGACACCAAGGGTGCATCACCACAGTCGCTGGGCAAGGCAGCGAAGTTGGCATCCATGAGTTGAATGGGCACTGCTGCCGCCCGTTCACCCCCCAAGACCACGTCGGCCTGCCGTACCGGTCCCCAGGCCACCATACTCAGAAACTGGGCGCATTCCGAGATGGTGCTGCTGTCTCCTATGCGGTGGGGCGGCAGCGTCACGGCGGGGTCGATCTGGTTGGCAAAAAGGCGCAGGCCGGTAGAACCGGTATCCAGCAGCACGTTGTTAATGGATTGACAATGTTGCGTGCCCGGGCTGCAGACCGTGACCGTGACATACGGCATATTGACGTTGCGCCCCGGGCCGGACTCCACCACCACCGGGATCACATTTGCGTCACTTAGCGTGGCCAGGCTGACCGGATAGGCCGCCACCACCGTCGCACTGCCACCGCCGCCGCCACCGCCGCAGGCGCTCAATGCCAACGCCAGACAAAATACCAACCCGATCCGATTGAAAAGATGTGCCATGGGATACCGCCTTGCCGCTTAGCGGATGTCCGCGCCCGACAGCGTCGGGGGCAGTTGGTTCGGCAGGTAGGCGTAGCCGCTAAAGGCGCGCATCATGCCGCCTGCATCCATCACGAGGTCGCTGTTCTGGATGTGCACATGGCGGTTTTGCAGGCGCAATGCCTCGCTATAGCGCGGGAAGTATTCACCCAGAAGGCGATGGAAGTCCGGCAGCACCGGGCCATCCCAGCCCACCGCAAAAACCTGACCAGCCGGGTTCACGTATTGCCGCAACGTCACACCATCGGCCGATCGTTGGGTGTAGAGGCTGGCGCCCGCTATTGGCTTGGGTACAAGCGCATCTGCAGTGAGCGGTCCGGCACTTGTCGGCCCGTCCAGATGCCCGCCCAATCCCGCAGTGGCGGCATGGCACAGCACCAGACCCAACACCAGGCCCATTCCGTTACGGCCAAGCGCCCTCCCGCCCCCAAAGGATGCAAGCATGCAATATCCCCAATGTATGTAGTTGGACGGCGCTGTGAATTGTTGGGTTACTGCGGATCAGTGAGCGCCCATAAATTCGTCCCTGCCTTTGTTATCGGCAGGAAGGGGGATTTGCTGTAGCAAAAAAATAGCCAGGAAGGCCTGGCTAATAGTGTGAATGAGGGTGTGTTTGGGCTAAATAACTTATTTAACCCATTGATTCAATTGAATGATTGGCATTAATACGGCCAGCACAATGAGCATCACCACCAGGCCCATCACGACGATCAATAAGGGCTCCAGGATGGTCGCGAGGTGCATGGAGCGGCGCTGTACCTCGGTGCTGAGTTGCTTGGCAGCGCGGTCCAGCATGGTGGGTAATTGACCGGTCTGCTCGCCCAAGCGCGCAAACATCGACAACAGCCCCGGAAAGCGTTTCTTTTGCGACAGCGCAGCGGCCAGTGGCGCGCCCTCGCGCACCAGCACCAGTGCATCCAGCGCATCGCGTTTGAGGGCCTGGTTGCTGAGCGTCTGCGCAGCTGCTTGCAAGGCCTGCAGTATCGGCACACCGGCGGCCGTCAGCATGGCCAGGGTGCCAGCAAAGCGCGCCGCGTTATAGCCGCGCGCCAATTTTCCTAATATGGGCAGGTTCAGCCAAGCTGCATCCCAACGCTCACGAAAGGAGGCATTTTTCAGCATCTGCCAAAGCAGTGCCAAGCCCGCCAGCATGAGCAACAAAACCATCCAGCCATAGCCGCGCACAAAGTCGCTAATGGCCATCATGGCCACGGTCAAAAAGGGCAGGGCATGCTTGCTGCCGGCAAAGACATGGGCCACCTGTGGCACCACGTAGCCCACCAAAAACAGCACGATGACCACCGCCACCAGTGAAACAATGGCCGGATACAAGGCCGCGCCCATCAGCTTGGACTGCAACAGCTGACGCTCTTCCAGGTCATCCGCAAGCCGCACCAGCACCAGCGCCAGATGGCCACTTTGTTCGCCTGCGCCGACCACGGCGACATAGATCTCGGCAAACTCGCGCGGATGCTGCTCCAGTGCCTTGGCAAAGCTGGTACCCCCGTTGACCGATGCGCGTAGCGATGCGTTGAGGTTGCGGTGCGCCTCCGTCTCGGCTTCTTCTGACAAGGAACCCAGCGCCTGTTCCAGCGGCAGGCCGGAACTCACCAGTTCAGCCAACTGCCGTGTCCAGATTGCCAGGGCATTGGAACTAAAAGTCTTGGAACGCCAGCTTGAGCCAGATTGATTTGCATCCGTGGCAGCTGTTTGGCCCCCTGCCAACACCTGCACGGAGAGCGGAATAAACGACTGCGTGCGCAACTGGGCACGCGCGGACTTGGCACTGTCGGCCTCCAGCGTGCCCTTGCGGGTTTGCCCCTGATCATCCAGGGCGGTGAAGGAATATGCGGGCATGGCGCAACCTTATCACGAAGCCTTTCGCTTGCGATTGGCGCTGTATGCAAAACAGGCCAGAACCGCAGCGCCGTAACTCAGTGAAAATAGCGTATGCCCGCTCACCCCACGCCCCGCTTTGCCGCCATCGATATGCTGCGCGGCTTGGCCATGGTCTGGATGACGCTGTTTCATTTCTCGTATGACCTGCAGCACTTTGGCTACCTGCAAGCCAATTTCTACGCCGATCCGTTCTGGACCACCCAGCGCGCAAGCATCGTCAGCCTGTTTGTTTTTTGTGCCGGGCTGGGCCAGGCCGTTGCGGTTTACCAGGGCCAGAGTTTGGGGCGCTTCTGGAAACGCTGGCGGCAAATTGCGCTGTGTTCGCTGGCCGTTAGTGTGGGCTCGTGGTTCATGTTTCCCGACAGCTTTATCTATTTTGGCATTCTGCATGGCATGGCACTGATGCTGATTGTGGTGCGCTTGCTCAGCGGGGCTGGGCGTTGGCTGTGGCCCCTGGGTCTGGTTGCGCTGGCACTGCCTTGGGTCGCGGCACAGGCGCACGCAGCTTGGCCCGATGGACTCGAGTTTCTCAATGCGCGAACGTTCAATGGGTTGGGGCTGATCAGCCGCAAGCCCATTACGGAAGACTATGCGCCGCTGTTTCC
The DNA here is from genome assembly GCA_903870955.1 of uncultured beta proteobacterium. Classification (GTDB taxonomy): domain Bacteria; phylum Pseudomonadota; class Gammaproteobacteria; order Burkholderiales; family Burkholderiaceae_C; genus Allorhodoferax. The sequence goes on along the minus strand of CAIQEX010000447.1, from coordinate 5,805 downwards.
CTGGCTCGGTGTGATGTGTTTTGGTATGGCGGCCGGACAGTGGAGTTTGCAACGCCACGCCGCAGTTCTGGAACGTGCGGGTCAGACGTTGAGCAAAGGAGTCGCCGGTTCACCGCTGCGCGGACTGGCCTTTTTGGGCCGTTGGAGTTTGAGTTACTACATGCTGCACCAGCCACTGCTGATCGGAGCGCTCAGCATCTTTGGCTTGCTGCGCTGAAAATTATTTTGTCTGCGGACATGGGCTGTCCACCGTTGCGCTCGCAGCGTACGTTTGATTGGACGTGGATCTGTCCGGCTCAGCCTCCACGCTCCATCGACTCCAAGAGCACTTGCCTCTAGACTCGAAGCCTCAGGAAATCCAATTTTGCAACAGTCGGCGATTCCATCACGGAGATCAAAAAATGCACCTTTATGGGTGTGGCGTTGCCTATGCCTGACGTGGCTGCTGATGCTGACGCTGACGCTTCCCGCCTTTGCCGGACCTACCCCACTCAATGCGCAGTGGCAGGTGTTTGTAGATTCTTCATCCCAGTTGCAGGCGCAGGATATCGTTGCCGACCAAGTGCAATGGAAGGCTGACACCAAACAAGGCATGAATGGCTACAAGGCGGGAGTGTTCTGGGCGCAGTTTCAAGTGCCTGCTGTGCCACCCGGTCAGGACGGCCTGCTGCTGTCCGTGGGCTACCCCTATCTCGACAAAATTGATGTCTATGTCTGGGGTCAGTTTGAACCATTCGCCTCGGCAGGCGATATGCAGCCCAGCCCGGAGCCCATCCTGTCCTATGCCAGTCATGTTGTCCGCTTACCCGCCTTACCGTCTGCACAGCGCTATTTGCTGCGGGTGCAAACCACAAGCGCGATGAACGTCAAAGCGCAGTTGCTGTCGCAGGAAGACTTACTGCAAGCGCAAAGCACGGGCCAGTTCAGAGCCGGGGCCTTTGTGACCCTGTACTTGCTGTCTGCCCTGATGTATGTGGTGGGCGCTATCGTGATGCGCCAGCCGGTGCAACTGGCCTATGCGCTGTATTTGCTTTGCCTGTTGGCGATTTTTGTCGGCGTGAGCCACCCCATTTTGCTCAATGCCTGGTTGGGTACGCCACGCTGGGCTAACTGGATCACCGGCTTTGGCATCCTGTTCATACCTGCGTCAGGCCTGTTACTGTGGACCGTCATCCTTCGCCTGCGGAGTACCAGGCCGGTGCTGTTCAAAATCTATATGGGTTTGGTGGCGTACTGCGCGATCAGCCTGTGCAGCATCAACACTCCCTGGTACGGTCAAGCGGCGCACTTGTCGGTGCTTGGCATTTTGTTCATTAGCGCTTTCAACCTGGGCCTGGCGGGATGGACTATGCGCGACCCGGCGCAACGCAAAACGCTGGCACTTTTTATCCTGGCGTTTTTGCTGAGCACCGTGACCGCCATCGTTAACAACCTGAGTGTCGTAGGCGTTATCGCCGCCAAGCCCTGGTTTGCAGCCGCCTTTGATGCCTCGTCACTGGTCCACGTGATGCTTTTCGCGGTTGCCACCAACCTGGCTATTCGCAAGCTGGAAGCTGACAACAAGGAGGGGCAGTTTCAACATCGGCTGCTCACGCAGCAGCGCGACCAGGTGCAGTCCTTCTCCTCGTTTGTGGCCCATGAACTGCTCAACCCGATGGCGCGCATCGGCCGCTCAGCCGAGATGTTGGCGCGTGAAACGGATCTAGAGGCCAAACCAGCCCGCCGCGTTGCAGACATCCGTATCTGGGCTTTTGAAACCGGCAAGTTGGTGGAGGCCTTTTTGAACAGTGCGTCCTTAAAGTCCGGGAAAGCGCTGGTAAAGCCGACGCAAGTGAATTTAAGTGCCTGGCTGCAGGAAATTCAGACGGAATTGACGCTGAACTATCCGCAGGTTGATTTGCAATGGAATGTAGACGTACAAGCCGTCAATGCGACATTTGATCCTCTGTTGGCCAAGGTCGCGCTGGAGAACATCATCATCAATTGTGTGAAGTACGCGGGCACAGCCAATACCGTTACGATAGCCGCATCGGTGCTGAACGATGCCGCGGTCCTGACGGTGAATGACTTGGGCCCCGGACTAAAACTCGAGCAATACGCGCAAATTGGGCAGACAGTGTTGCTACGTGAACCCAATCAGGATAAGCCTGGCTTTGGTCTGGGCTTGTCTCTGGTGGCCCATATTGCGCAGGCCCATGGTGGCGCATTTACGGCTCAGCCGGGACAACCATGCGGGGTGCGGTGGGAACTGCGTTTGGGAAAGGCTTGAGCCAACTTACTCAGTCTGCCAAGTCCCCTGTGCGGCCCGGCGCAAACGCATATCCATTGGCGTAACTGGCGCGTAGCGGCAAATCGGTGTGGGCGCTGGCCCTGGCTTTGGCGCGAATGCGACTGATGGTGGCGTCCAGATTGCGCCGATTGGTGGGGGTATCCGCCTTGCCGGTGAGATTCAGCAAGACTGCACGCGGTACGCTTTCACCCCTGGCTTGCACCAGTGCCTGCACCAGACTGAACTCATTGACCGTGAGTACTGTTTCCGCGCCCTGCGGGCTGACGATTTTTAGTGCGTCTTCCAACAGGGTCCAACCGGAACCGGAAACTGCCTGCTCCGCACTCAGCACTGGTGCTGGTTTGAGCCTACGCAACACGCTTGCCACGGTTGCCTCAACCAGAGCCAGCGATGCAGTTTTGGACAAATAGGCGTCGGCACCTGCTTGCATACCTGCCTCTTGCTGCTCCACACCACTGCGACTAGTCAGCATCACGACACCCAGGTCTGGCCAGAGTTCCCTAAGCAAGGGGCACACGTCCAGGCCATCCAACCCGGGCAGACCCAAATCCAGTACCACCAATGCCGGCTGTATTAGCCGGGATGCCGGCAAAAACTGTTCATAGCTGGCAAAGCCCATGGCCTCGTAGCCATCCCCCACCAAATAGTCCACCAGGTCGTCTCGCAGACGGGCATCGTCGTCGATAACAAACACGATGTGAGAGGCAGTAGCGGTCATGGTGGCTGCAACTATAGAACAGCATTCAATCGAAGTTTGCGCTAAATCAGATGCTTGGTTAGGTTTGGTTAGGTTTGGTAGGAATTGGTTAGACATCGCATCAGCAATACGACCGAGGATCAACAAAACAAATTTTGGCATTACGAACGCGCATGTGCACCCGGTCTTTCCAAATGTTTGTTTATGCGTGTTCGTGGTCTGCTAGGTGCCCACTTACATGTGTTCTTGCGCAGGCACCTACCCACTATATAAATACCGGAGAAATATCTTGAACATAAAACGTGAATTCGTTGTGGGAGCGCGATCATGGATTGCGATAAGCGCGGTGGCGTCGCTGGTTGCTGCATGCGGTGGCGGAGGTGCCGCTGTTAGCAACAATACACTCACGGGTGTTGCCAGCAAGGGGCCACTCAACGGCGCGACCATTTGCGCTTACGCCGTCACCAACGGAGTGCAAGGTGCAAAAATTGGCAACTGTGTAACTACCGACACCAAAGGGAACTACAGCATCAATCTCGGAAGTTATGCGGGTCCGGTGCTTGCCCAAGCGTCGGGTGGCACTTACTTGGATGAGGCGACCAACGCCGTCGTGCCCCTCGCATCTTCCCTGAATAGTGTGCATGCCAACGTGGCAGCCGGCACCAACAGTTTGGCAATCACGGCGCTCAACGAGCTTGCCTACCAGAACGCCAGCGGAATTGTCGGCGGGCTTACACCTGCCAATATCCAATCCGCCATCACTACCGTGCAAAACAACTTCGGGGTCCCCGACATTGTCAGCACTATGCCAGTAGATGCACTGAACGTACCCGCTAGCGCAACTGCTGCGCAAAAAAGCTATGCGCTCGCTCTGGCAACTGTTTCGCAATTTCAGAATAGTCAAGCTGTCGGTACAAGTATTGCCAGCGCCCTCAATACCATTCAAACCTGTCTTTCCACCCCCACGACAGGTTGTGGAACCGGTGCGAATAATGTGGGAAAACAGCTGAATATTTCCATGTTTACCTTCATTTCGAGCAAGCCTGCTTTCTCAGGCATTACCTTGCCTGTGGCCAGCTTAGGCTCGATGACGACAGCACCTGCAGCGAATGGAACCGCACCCGCAAATACGGTTGTGTTCTCGACTCTCAATACGGTCCCCACAGGTGCCTGTTCAAACGGTGGCATCACAGTTCAGTCAGGAGTAGACACTAACGTCAACAGCGTCCTTGACCCCTCAGAGGTTACCAACACGCAGTACATCTGCAACGGCACCAACGGCACCAACGGTACTAACGGCACGAATGGCGCGAACGGAGTGACCGGAACAAGTGGTACGAATGGAACTAACGGCATAACTGCTCTGGTGTCCGTGACCAATGAACCGGCTGGCACAAACTGTCCGACGGGTGGCCAAAAGGTAGGTGCTGGCTTGGACGCGAACAGAAACAGTACGCTGGATAGTTCTGAAATTACTTCATCAACTTATATATGCAATGGAGCTACGGGCCTTACGGGTGCGACTGGTGCAACAGGTGCCACAGGACCTACTGGTGCGACTGGTGCGACTGGTGCGAATGGGACTAACGGAACGAATGGAACGAATGGGACGAATGGGACGAATGGGACGAATGGGACGAATGGGTTCAATACGCTAGTGGCAATTGTTGCCGAGTCTGCTGGTGTGCATTGCAGCTACGGTGGTAGCAAGGTAACTTCCGGTCTCGATGGCAATGGAAACGGCACTCTGGACTCAAGCGAGGTTGCCTCTACGAATTACGTCTGTAACGGAGCACCCGGCACCAACGGTACGAATGGGACCAACGGTACGAATGGAGCGAATGGAGCCTCACCCGTTATCTCCGGAACCAGCGCCACAACCCTTTCCATCGCAACCGGTTCAACCGTCCTCAGCACACAAGCCGGGATGTCCTTTTCTGTGGGCGAATATGTCATGGTGGCAAGCAATGCCAACGTGGCAAATTACATGAGCGGGCAAATCACGGCATACACAGGCACCAGCATGACAGTCAATGTCACCGTTACGGGTGGATCAGGGTCACATTCTGATTGGAATATATTGTTGTCAGGCGCTCAAGGAACAACCGGCGCTACTGGTGCTACAGGAAATACGGGCGCTACCGGTGCAACAGGCGCCACCGGCCCTGCCGGACCGGGCATTACCTGGGTAGATGTCACCGCCACAACGCAGCAGGCTGCATCCAACACAGGGTATTTGGCTGACAATGTATCGCAGGTTGTGATCACCCTTCCTGCCTCACCTGTGGTGGGAGACATCATCCAAGTGAATGGTGTTGGAGCAGGGGGATGGAAGATCGCCACGAATGCCGGGCAATCGATCGTCACCACCTTTATTAGCGCGACGCCGCTGGCCGGGACAATCAGTGGCTTGCAGTACGAGGCCATCGAGCTTCAATATGTCGGCAACAGCACCTTCACGGTCTTGACCTACGTCGGCACCAATCCTACTACGCTTGTTACGGCATACGTCGCTCCGCTTCCTTATGGTTACGTATCACAGGGCGGACTGACGTGGATGCCAATTACCGTTACTGGGTACGACTGGAACGCTGCTAGTGCTATGTGTTCCGGCACCATCAATGGTCATTCGGATTGGCGACTGCCAACAACTTCCGAGCTGAACACATTGCGCGCCTCAGGATTGATGAACGGGAACGGATGGTATTTGCAAGGTTGGACCTGGTCGTCTACCGGTTCGGGAACTAGCTACGATGTGTACGTCTTGGCAACCGGCAGCTTTGGAAACATTTGGTACGGCATGAGCAGCGGAACTGCG
>CAIQEX010000446.1 GCA_903870955.1 uncultured beta proteobacterium | reverse complement strand
GTGCCGGTCAATGTGCAGCAGTTGTTCTCCTCGGGCGGTGTCTCGCCGGATGACGAAGGGCTGTTTGTGTACGTACGCGATGGTCATATCCAGATCACGTCGAGCAAAGAGGTTCTGGACCTGGGCCGCGGTGAAACGGGTTTTGCCGGTTTCGATGGTCGCACCGGACGCCCGGACGACATGCCTTTGTTTATCCAGCATGACACAGTGCCCATGCCCAACAGCCTGAACCCGATGCTGGTGAATCTGCTCAACGACGCTGCCGGTGGTGGCTCCAACAATATGTGCCGTTGAGGAATCCCAAAATGACCATGTTCAATTTGATGACCCTCTTATCGCAAGGTAAGCTCCCAGTGAAGGCCGCAAGTCGACTGGCATGGCTTGGTTTGTTGTTCGTAAGTGCCGCAGCAAATGCCCAACAGACCATGCCTGCGGCCACCGGGGCAACGACGGCTTTTCCGATCCGGGGCTTTGAGCTCAAGGGCGATATTCCGCTGAGTAGCGAGGAAACCACCCGGATCCTGGCGCCCTACATTCGAGCCGATGGCAACCTGACCACGTTGCAGCAAGCCGGCGCCGCACTGGAAGCCGCGCTGAAGGAAAAGGGTTATGCCCTGCACCGGGTCACGCTGCCACCGCAAGAGGTGGGTAACAAGGTCACCTTTAACGTCATCAAGTTTGTCATTGGCAAGATCACGGTGGAGAGCCAGGGCAAGGTGAGTGAAAAGAACATACGCCGCAGTCTTCCCGAATTGCAGGAAGGGCAGGCGCCCAACTTCCGCACCCTGGCGGTGCAGACGGCAATCGCCAACGAAAACCCGTCCAAGCAAGTGCAAGCCTCGCTCAAAGAGTCGGATGAGCCGGAAAAAATTGATGTCAAGTTGTTGGTCAAGGCCAGCGACCCGTTGACCTTCACAAGCAGCGTGGCCAATACCGGTTCGGACGCAACCGGCAACGACCGCTTGGCTCTGGTGCTGGGCCACTCCAACCTGTTTGACCTGGATCACCAGTTCGCGCTGGCCTACACCAGTTCGCTGGAACGCACGCAAAACGTCAAACAGTTGGGGCTGAACTACCGCATTCCGTTTTATGCCCAAGGTGGCGTCATGGGCCTGAGCTACACCAGCTCCGACGTGGTGGGAAGCTTTGGCAGCTTCAACAGTTCTGGCGCGGGCGAAACGTTTGGTGTGAACTACAACCTGTATTTGCCACCATTTGGTGGTGAAAGAACCTATCTGACCCTGGCCTTGGACGAAAAGCAGTTCAACGTCAGCAAGATCAACGGTGTGGATGTGCCGGGTCAACTGCAACGGGGCAGCCGCCCATTGACGCTCGGCTTTGCCTTACGGGTGGAGTCTGACAAGGCGGTCTGGGGCCAGAACGCGGATATCGCCATCAACTTGCCGGGCAGCACCGGGAATACGTTGGCCGCATACAAGACCGAGGACGCACGCATTCAGACGGTGGATTGGAGTGCTTTGCACATGGGTGCCAATTACCTGGCTTCCATGGAATCGGGCTGGCTTTGGAGTTGGCGTGGCCAATTGCAGTACAGTGGCTCGGCGCTGATCTCAGGTGAGCAATTCGGTTTGGGTGGGGCGTCTTCCGTGCGCGGAGCCGGTGAGCGCATCCTGTCGGGAGATTCTGGAGTGTCGATGACGCTGGAGATGACCACGCCTGAGTTGTTCAAAGGCATGCGGCTGTTGGGCTTTGTGGATGGTGGTTGGCTTGCCAGCAACAACACGCTGGCCACCAGTTCGGGCAAAGCCATGACTGATCAGTTGACGAGTGCCGGTGTCGGCCTGCGCTATAGCCTGGGTTGGCTCAATCTGTCGGCCGACTGGGGCCACATCGTCAATGGAGCCAATGTGCCGATTAACGGTGGAACGCTGATCCCCAAGGCGGGTGACGAAAAGTTGCACATCAACTTGTCTGCGCGGTTTTAACCCTCACGGTCGCGCGACAAGCGTGCACTCCGTACAATGTTGCCATGGCAGGTTTACAAGCAGGTTCGCCCACTCCACAGGCCCTCACGGTGCACGCGCAGTCGCGCGTGCTGGAAATCAGTTTTTCGGATGGTGCGTCTTTTCGCATTCCATTCGAGTTGATGCGCGTCTATTCGCCGTCAGCTGAAGTGGCGGGGCATGGGCCAGGACAGGAGACCCTTCAGACGGGCAAGCGTCTGGTGGACCTGACCGGTCTGGAGCCAGTCGGCAATTACGCAGTCCAGCCTAGCTTTTCCGACGGCCATGACACCGGCATCTATTCTTGGGACTACCTGTACTTCCTCGGCTCGCAGCAAGAAAAATTGTGGGAAGACTACGCCGAGCGACTGCGGGCCGCGGGTGTTGAGCGCGACGCTCCTATGCTTGCAAAAGCCGGACACAGCTGCGCGAGTCATTGATTCGCCTCTCCATGTGCGGCTTTGCGTGCATAAACGCAACGCACTGGTAACAAGCTAGCGGAATGCCCGGTGTTTATCGTATTCACCTGGGTGAACTGCTTAAAATCGGTGCATGACTACTACCCATTTCGGTTTTGAATCGGTTGACGAGGCCGAAAAGGCCCGCAAAGTTCGCGGCGTGTTCGATTCAGTCGCACCCAAATACGACCTGATGAACGACCTCATGTCGATGGGCCTGCACCGCGCCTGGAAGGCCTACACCCTGATGGTGGCCAACCTCAAGGAAGGGGACCGCGCCCTGGATATTGCCGGTGGCACCGGCGACCTGGCCTTGGCCTTTGCCAAAAAGGTGGGTGATAGCGGGCAAGTGGTGCACACCGACATCAACCAAGCCATGCTCAGCACCGGCCGCAACCGGCTTTTGGATCTGGGGGTTTCCCTGCCCACGCTGGTGTGCGATGCGGAAAAGCTACCCTTTGCCAGCAATTACTTTGACCTCGTGAGTGTGGCTTTTGGCCTGCGCAACATGACCCACAAGGACGTGGCTCTGGCCGAGATGAACCGCGTGCTCAAGCCCGGTGGCAAGCTCCTGGTGCTGGAGTTTTCCAAGGTGGCCGCACCGTTGGAGAAGGCCTATGACTGGTACTCCTTCAAAGTGTTGCCGCGCCTGGGCAAGTTGGTTGCGGGTGACGATGCCAGCTACCGTTATCTGGCCGAGTCCATTCGCATGCACCCCGGTCAGAAAGAGTTGAAAGCCATGATGCACAAAGGTGGTTTTGGACATGTGGACTACCACAACCTCACCGGCGGTGTTGCCGCATTGCATGTTGGAATCAAGTGCTGAACAAAAATTTATTGGAGTCATCATGAAATGGTCTGTTGTGGTTTTGACGCTGGCACTGGCATTGGTCGGCATGAATGCCGAAGCGGGCAAGCGTCTGGGTGGTGGGATGTCTTTTGGCAAGCAGTCCAGCAATGTGACGCAACGTGGGACTGCCCCGACACCACCCGCGGCACCCACGCAGCAGGTTAACAATGCTGCAAAACCGGCCCCGGCCGTCACCGCGCCACCACCCGTTGCACCTGCGCGTCGCCCCTGGGGTGCCATGCTGGGTGGTTTGGCTGCCGGGCTTGGCTTGGCTTGGCTGGCCAATTCATTGGGCATGGGTGAGGCCTTTGGGCAAATCCTGATGTTTGGCCTGTTGGCTTTGGGTGTGATGATGCTGATCGGCATGTTTATGCGCCGTCGCGCCAGCGCGGCGGATGCGCAGGCTAGCCCGTTCGCCTTCCAGGGTGCTGGCCGCGCGCCTATGCCTGCGGCGCAACCATATCGTCCTGAAAACGTGGGCAATGATGCTTCGGCTCGACCCTTTGAACGCAGTGGAATGACGCCTTTGGATGGCGGTGGTTCCATGATTGGTTCAGCACTTATGGGTTCGCAGAGCTGGGGCGTACCCCAGGGGTTTGACAGCGAGGGTTTTTTGCGTGCTGCCAAGAACAATTTCGTAACCTTGCAAGCGGCCTGGGACAGGTCCGACATTCCTGCGTTGCGGGCCATGATGACCGATGACATGCTGGGCGAAATCCGCAATCAATTGGCTGAACGTGAAGCCCATACCGGCACTGCGCCCAACAGCACAGAAGTGGTGATGATTGAGGCGCACTTACTGGGCATTGAAGAATTGGCCGATGAATACATGGCCAGCGTGGAGTTCTCCGGCATGATTCGCGAAGAACCTTCGGCCGGACCCAGTCCTTTCCGTGAAGTCTGGAACATGACCAAGCCCAAGAGTGGCAGCGCAGGCTGGCTCGTGGCGGGCGTACAAGCCCTGCAATAAAGCACACCCCTGGCCCGGCGGAGTGGGTTCTAGGGTGTTCCTGCGTTAAGACACGCGGTTGCCATCGAGGTGCGGGATAATCTTCTTTATGGCAACCCAATCCCCTTTCTCATTTGTGGAAGACTTTTTCAAGTCGCTTCCAGTTCCCACGCCGCCCGCTTGGGCCATTGACGAAACCCACCGCAAATGCGTGCTGGTACTCAACCATGTGCTGATGCAGGAACCCGAGGCCATGCAACGCCTGCTGCGGCAATCAGGCCGGGTGATACTGGCCCAGTGGCGCATCTTTACCTTCAAGATACGCGTCACGCCGGCCGGTTTGTTGGACCTCGCAGAGGAGGGTGACACCCCCGATCTGACCTTGGTGCTAACCGAAGAGTCGCCCTTTGCCCTGGCACAGAGCCTATTGCGGGGCGCCAAGCCGCCTTTTCGCATTGAAGGCGACGTGCAACTCGCGGCTGAAGTCAACTGGCTGGCTGACAACTTGCGCTGGGATATCGAAGAAGACCTGTCACGCATCATCGGCGACGCGCCCGCGCACATGCTGGCGGAAGCCGGTCGCAAATTGTCGGCTGCACTGCGCGATTTTCTGGGTCAACGGATAAGAGACAAGGCCGCATCCGAAGCCAACCCTGGCAACACTGCATGAATCGGCTTTTCCGTGGTTTGTATATCGTCTGGATCGTCCTGCGCTACGGTCTCGATGAGTTGGTTCTCTCCAGTTTTCAAAAGCCCTGGTTGCACTGGATTGCCCGGGTGGTATCCGTGGGTCGGCGGCACGAACCGCGCGGCCAGCGACTGCGCGAGGCACTCGAGCGATTAGGTCCCATCTTCGTCAAGTTTGGCCAGGTTTTATCGACCCGGCGCGATCTGATGCCGGTGGATATTGCCGATGAACTGGCACGCTTGCAGGATCGTGTGCCGCCGTTTCCTGCGGCACAGGCGGTGGCGATTATCGAGCGTTCTTTGCGTCGCTCTCTGACCGATATCTTTGTCTCCTTTGAGCAGGAACCGGTCGCCAGCGCTTCCATAGCCCAGGTTCATTTTGCGGTGATCAAGGACCGCAATGGGCTTGAGCGCGAGGTGGCGGTGAAAGTCTTGCGCCCAGGCATGTTGTCGGCCATTGAAAGCGACCTGGCCCTCATGCGCATGATGGCGGGGTGGGTGGACGGCCTGTCGAACGATGGCAAACGCCTCAAGCCGCGCGAGGTGGTGGCAGAGTTCGACAAGTATTTGCATGACGAACTGGATCTGATACGCGAGGCTTCCAGCGCTGCCCAATTGCGGCGCAATATGGAAGGTCTGCAGTTGGTGCTGATTCCGGAAATGCTGTGGGACTTTTGCACCACCGAAGTGTTGGTCATGGAACGCATGAAGGGTGTGCCGATTAGCCAGATCGAGCGTTTGCGTTCAGCCGGGGTGGATATTCCCAAGCTGGCGCGCGACGGCGTGACTATTTTCTTCACGCAGGTCTTTCGCGACGGATTTTTTCACGCCGATATGCATCCGGGCAATATTCAGGTCAGCCTGGAACCGAAGACCTTCGGGCGCTATATCTCGCTGGACTTTGGCATTGTCGGAACCCTCACCGAGGTCGACAAAGAGTATTTGGCGCAAAATTTTGCGGCCTTTTTCCGGCGCGATTACAAGCGCGTGGCCGAGTTGCACATCGAGTCTGGTTGGGTGCCCACTACGACCCGCGTAGATGAGTTGGAAGCTTCAGTGCGTTCGGTGTGCGAGCCCTATTTTGATCGACCACTGAAGGAAATCTCTTTGGGTCTGTTGCTGATGCGTCTGTTTCAGATGTCGCGCCGATTCCAGGTGGAGATACAGCCGCAACTGGTGTTATTGCAAAAGACCCTGTTGAACATTGAGGGTTTGGGGCGCGAACTCGACCCTGAGCTTGACCTGTGGGCAACCGCCAAACCTTTTCTGGAAAAGTGGATGGTGGAACAGGTCGGACCGCAGAAATTCTTCGAACAAATCAAGGCTCAGGCGCCACATTACGCCAAGTTGTTTCCCGAATTGCCCATCCTGGTGCACAACTACCTGAAGCGCGGCAACGACAAGGCGCAGTCCGACAAACTGGCGTTGGAACTGTTGCAGGAGCAAAAACGCACCAATCGCATGTTGCAATGGTTGATTGCCCTGGTGATTGGATTCTCGCTGGGTGCCGTGGCCATGCAGTTTCTGGTGGGGATACGACACTTCTAGGCTCGGCTCTATAATTGAAGGCTTTGTAATCACCGGTCAGAGCCCCAATCCATGCCCATATATGCTTACAAGTGCGAGTCCTGCGGCTTTGCCAAGGACGTTCTGCAAAAAATCTCCGACCCCGTGCTTACCGATTGCCCGTCCTGCGCCCAGCCGAAGTTCAAAAAACAGCTGACCGCCGCAGGTTTTCAACTGAAGGGCACGGGCTGGTATGCCACGGACTTCAAAGGTGCCGGAGCTGCGCCTGCGACAGCCGTTGCGCCGGTGGCGGGAGATGCTGCTCCTGCAGCAACCCCCTCCAGTGACACTGCTGCCACTGCTCCGAAAGTGGAAGCGGCCACGCCCGCTGCGCCCGTAGCTCCAAAACCCGCTGCAGCTGCCTGACCCTACAAATGCATTGGAGCGACTGTGTCCTTTAAAAAATACTTGCTCGCCGGACTGATGGTCTGGCTGCCACTGGCCATCACCCTGTGGGTGTTGATGTGGCTGGTGGGTACGCTGGACTCGGTTTTCTTTGGTTTGCTTTCGATGGTGTCCGCCGTCACACCGACCAACCTTGAGCCGTTGATCGAGCGCCTGCACCACATTCCGGGATTGGGTGTGTTGCTGGTGGCTGCCGCTTTGTTGCTAACCGGGGCACTGGTGGCCAACGTGGCTGGACGCTGGTGGCTCAGGCAGTGGGACACCCTGTTTACCAACATTCCGATCGTCAAAACCATCTACAACAGTGTCAAGAAAGTATCTGACACGCTGTTTTCCAGCAATGGCAATGCTTTTCGCACCGCCATGCTGGTGCAGTATCCCCGTGCCGGCAGCTGGACTATTGCTTTTCAGACCGGTACTCCGGGTGGCGAGGTTCAAAAGCATCTTGGGGCTGACTTGGTAAGTGTGTATGTGCCCACCACGCCGAACCCGACCAGTGGCTTTTTTCTGATGCTGCCGCGCTCGGAAGTGATTGAGTTGGATATGAGTGTGGATGAAGCACTGACCTACGTGATTTCGATGGGCTCTGTGGTGCCCTCCGAGCATGCGCTGCCTCTGAAAAAACCCTGATTTTTCCCAACTAACCCTTTATCAAACCCACTGCCACCTATGCAGTGTTTAGAAAGTAAACGATGGCCATGCGTACCCACTATTGCGGTCTTGTGACCGAAGCCCTGTTGGGGCAAACCGTTACCCTGTGCGGCTGGGTAAACCGCCGCCGCGACCATGGCGGCGTGATTTTTGTTGACCTGCGCGACCGCGAAGGCTATGTACAGGTGGTCTGCGACCCGGACCGCGCGGATATGTTCAAGGTAGCCGAAGATGTGCGCAACGAGTTCTGCGTGCAGATCAAGGGACTGGTACGTGCGCGCCCCGAAGGCACCGCCAATGACAATCTCAAGAGCGGCAAGATTGAAGTGTTGTGCCATGAATTCAAGGTACTGAATCCCTCGGTTACGCCTCCATTCCAGTTGGATGACGACAACTTGTCGGAAACCACCCGCCTGACGCACCGCGTGCTGGACCTGCGCCGCCCCTATATGCAAAACAACCTGATGCTGCGCTACCGCGTGGCCATGGAAGTGCGCAAGTTCCTGGATGCCAATGGGTTCGTGGATATCGAGACACCGATGCTGACCAAGAGCACGCCCGAAGGCGCGCGCGATTACCTGGTGCCCAGCCGTGTGCATGATGGCCACTTCTTTGCCCTGCCGCAAAGCCCTCAGCTGTTTAAACAACTGTTGATGGTGGCTGGCTTTGACCGCTACTACCAGATCACCAAGTGCTTCCGCGACGAAGACCTGCGTGCTGATCGTCAGCCAGAATTCACGCAGATCGATATTGAGACTTCCTTCCTGAGCGAAGAAGACATTCGCGAAATGTTCCAGGGCATGATCACCACGGTGTTCAAGAACACCATTGGTGTGGATCTCGGCGAGTTCCCGGTGATGACCTATCAGGACGCCATGCGCCTGTATGGTTCCGACAAGCCGGATCTGCGCGTCAATCTGGAGTTCACAGAGTTGACCGACGTGATGGCGGATGTGGATTTCAAGGTCTTCTCCGGTGCTGCCAACATGAAGGGCGGTCGCGTGGTCGCCCTGCGCGTATCCGGTGGCTCCAAGGAAGGTGGCGGCATCAGCCGTGGCGAAATCGACGCTTACACCGAGTTTGTCAAAATTTACGGTGCCAAGGGTCTGGCCTACATTCGTGTCAACGACGCCACCAAGGGCCCGGATCCTGAGGGCCCCGCACGCTGGCCGGGCCTGCAAAGTCCCATCGTCAAGAACCTGCACGACAAGGCGTTGGCCGAAGTGCTGGCACGCAGCGGCGCGCAGGACGGCGACCTGATTTTCTTTGGCGCAGACAAGGAAAAAATTGTCAACGATGCCATTGGTGCCCTGCGTATCAAGATTGGCCACAGCGAGTTCGGCAAGAAGAATGGCCTGTTCACAGCGGCCTGGCGTCCGATGTGGGTGGTGGACTTTCCGATGTTCGAATACGACGAGGACAACGCCCGCTACACCGCCGTGCACCATCCGTTCACCGCGCCCAAGGAAGGCCACGAAGACTGGATGGTCACCGCCCCCGAGAAATGCATCTCGCAAGGCTACGACATGGTTTTGAACGGCTGGGAGATGGGCGGTGGTTCGGTTCGTATCCACCGAGCGGATGTGCAGCAGAAGGTGTTCGACGCACTGAAGATCACCCCCGAAGAAGCGCAGATCAAGTTTGGTTTCCTGCTGGATGCCTTGCAGTACGGTGCACCTCCGCACGGTGGCTTGGCCTTTGGTCTGGATCGCATCGTCACCATGATGACCGGCGCCGAGTCGATTCGCGATGTCATCGCCTTCCCCAAGACCCAGCGCGCCCAGTGTCTGCTGACCCAAGCGCCAAGTCTGGTGGACGAGAAGCAACTGCGTGAACTGCATATTCGTTTGCGCAATGCAGAGCTGGTGAACAAGCCGGCGTAAAACCACTTTCCGTGCGTGGTGCACAATGAAAGGGCGCTTCTTGAGCGCCCTTTTTTATGACCAAAAATTACAAAATCGCCCAATCCGTTCTGGTGGTGATTTACACCCCCGAACTGGACGTATTGCTGATTCGCCGCGCCGACACCCAGGACACGGAGTTCTGGCAGTCGGTCACCGGCAGCAAGGACGCATTGAATGACAGCTATGAAGCCACAGCCATTCGTGAAGTCTGGGAAGAGACGGGCATAGACTGCGCCGAGGGGTCACCTTTGTATTCGGGATTGCAGGACTGGAATCTGGAAAACATCTACGACATCTACCCCCGCTGGCTGCACCGCTATGCACCCGGAACCGTGCTGAACACCGAGCGCGTGTTTGGTCTGCAGGTGCCAGCTGGCACCGACGTCACGCTGAGCCCGCGCGAACACACGGCCTACCAGTGGTTGCCCCATATATTGGCGGCCAGAAAATGCTTTTCACCCTCGAATGCGGAGGCCATTTTGCTGTTGCCGGGCTTCGCTTCCAGCGTCACCCAAAGAGGCTTGGAATGACGCGTATACGGGTTGCGACCTACAACATCCACAAGGGCGTGCAGGGTCTGGGTCCGAACCGGCGCTTGGAAATCCACAACCTCGCGCAAGCCGTTGCGCAATTTGATGCCGACATTGTTTGCCTGCAGGAAGTACGCAAAATGAACCGCGGCGAGGCTGCTTTCTTCCACCACTGGCCAGAGCAGCCGCAGGCCGAATACCTGGCGCCAGAGGGTTATCACGTCGTCTACCGTACCAATGCCGTGACGCGCCATGGCGAACACGGAAACGCCATGTTGTCACGTTGGCCGGTTCGCTCCCATCAACACGAGGACATGTCGGACCACCGCTTCGAGCAACGCGGATTACTGCATTCAGAAGTCGTTGTGCGCGGAATAGCCGTGCACGTTGTGGTGGTGCATTTGGGGTTGATTCGTGCCAGCCGAGTACGCCAGATGGCGCAGTTGGCAAAATTTATTGCGCGCGAAATCCCAGCCAACGAACCGCTGCTTGTGGCGGGTGATTTCAATGACTGGGGGACACTTCTGTCCAAGCCACTGGCGCAGGTGGGCTTGTACACCAGCACGTCGGAACGCACGCCGACCTTTCCATCGCGCCTGCCCTTGGTTCAGTTCGATCACGTGTACGCGCGTGGCATGCGTGAGTTGAGCCACTGGGTGCCACGTGGACGCGCATGGTGGCGTATGTCGGACCATTTGCCTTTAGTGATTGAATTTGAACTCACGCCACGGACGCGTTGAAATGCCCACGTTGCGCTCAGGACACCGCGTGCAATTGCTCTGCACGGGTCAAGCTTTTTTCCCGGCCCTGATCACGGCATTGGATGGCGCGCGCCAGGAGGTGCGGCTGGAAACCTACATTTTCCATGAGGATGCGGTGGGTGAATCGGTCCTCGCCGCGTTGGAGCGTGCCGCTTTGCGTGGCGTGGCGGTCTATCTGGTGGTCGATGGCATTGGCACACCGCAAATGCCGGAGCAGTGGATTCGGAGGCTTCAGCGCAGCGGTGTGCAATGGCAGCAGTTTTTGCCCCTGGGTTCTTTTGGTTTGCTGCTTCCTGGACGTTGGCGCCGTCTGCATCGAAAACTCTGTGTTGTCGATCGGGAACTGGCGTTTTGTGGTGGCATCAATATTCTGGATGACTTTATTGAGCTCAACCAAGGTGTGCAATCCACGCCGCGTTTTGACTTCGCCGTGTCCGTGCGTGGACCCTTGGTGGCCCATGCGCAGAATGCCATGGAACAGTTCTGGCACAGAATGCAAACCACACGGCAACTCGAACAAGGCCAATTTCAGGAAGCGCGTCGCTCGTTGGAACAGTTGTTGGCAGCGCCCATGCCAGTACCTCCCGCGCAAGCTTCAGAAGACGGCATGGGACCGGTTGGCATCCGTGCCGCCCTGCTGCTACGTGACAACCTGCGCAATCGCAGACAAATCGAGCGCGCGTATCGGCAGGCCATCGCGCACGCCAGGGTCGAGGTGGTGATCGCCAATGCCTATTTTTTGCCGGGTATCAAACTGCGTCGCGCCCTCATCCATGCGGTGCAGCGTGGGGTGCGCGTGCGCTTGTTGCTGCAGGGACGTTACGAGTTTTTTATGCAGTACCACGCAGCCAAACCTTTTTACGGTGCGTTGATGGATGCGGGTGTGGAAATATACGAATACCAGGTCGGCTTTATGCATGCCAAGGTCGCGGTGGTCGATGGCAAATGGGCTACCGTGGGCTCGTCCAATTTGGATCCCTTGAGCCTGCTGCTGGCGCGCGAGGCCAACGTGGTTGTGGAGGACAGCAGCTTTGCGACGTCCTTGCTGGAGCCCTTGAACAGGGCGATCCGGCAAGATAGCACGCGTCTGGAAAAAGCGCAGTTCGCCGATCGTCCCGCGTGGCAACGACTAAAGGATCGGTTAGCCTATTCCTTGATGCGGATAACCTTGTTTTTGAGTGGCAATGACTATTGAATAGGTGACGTATTAGTCAGTGTTTAAGCGCTTCTCCATCCAATAACCCTGTTTTTTAAAGACTGTTACCATCATTCCATGTTAATGAAAATGCAGAGCAGCATGAACCCAATCGATGCCGACGAAGGGACTCCGGTTTCAGTCAAAATCCGCGAGCGTATACAGGCATCGCGCAAGCGCTTCAACGCCAACGACAACATCGCGCAGTTTATTCAGCCCGGCGAATTGGAGTTGTTGCTGGACGAAGTCGAAGAAAAAATGAAGGGTGTTCTCAGTAGTCTGGTGATTGATACCGTCAATGACCACAACACCGACAACACCGCGCGTCGTGTTGCCAAGATGTATCTCCAAGAGGTTTTCAAGGGCCGCTATGTGCCCGCACCAACCATCACCGAGTTTCCGAACGCCGAGCATTTGAATGAGTTGATGATCGTTGGCCCGATTACGGTACGGAGCGCCTGCAGTCACCACTTCTGTCCGGTGATTGGACAAATATGGATCGGTGTCTTGCCCAACGAGCACACCAACGTGATTGGCCTGTCCAAGTACGCGCGTCTGGCGGAGTGGATCATGGGGCGTCCCCAGATTCAAGAAGAGGCGGTGGTGCAACTTGCTGACTTGATCCAGGAGAAGACGCAACCCGACGGCTTGGCCATCGTGATGGAGGCGAGCCACTATTGCATGTCCTGGCGTGGTGTGAAAGACATGAACAGCAAAATGATTAACTCGGTCATGCGGGGTGCATTTTTAAAGGATGCCAATTTGCGCCGTGAGTTTTTGTCCCTGATTCCCCGGAAAGGGTAAGTCATGTTGGTTCGTTTGTTGTATGCCAGTCGCGCTATAGATCCTTCGTGTGCAGCGGTTGATGAAATTCTGGGTGAGTGCCGCCACTTCAATCCCATCAGTGGAATTACCGGCATCCTTTGCTATGGTGGCGGAATATTCTTGCAGGCCATCGAAGGAGGCCGCAACGCCGTGAGCGATTTGTACGGCCACATCCAGAAAGACACGCGTCACAAAGATGTGGTGCTGTTGCACTACGAAGAAATCTCTGAGCGCCGTTTTGGCGGCTGGACCATGGGTCAGGTCAATATGTCCAAGGTCAACACCAGCATTCTGCTGAAGTACGCTGAAAAGGCCGAACTCGACCCCTATTCGGTGTCCGGCAAGGTCTCCCTGGCCTTGCTCGAAGAACTGATGGCCACCGCGTCCATCATCGGGCGAGCCTGAAGTTGTTGCCCCCACGCTCCGCCGCTGCGCGGGTCGCTGCCCCCCAAGGGGGCTGTTTGGCCTTGGGGCGGCCCGGCGTCCAAACGTTGCCCCCACGCTCCGCCGCTGCGCGGGTCGCCTGGCTCCCATAAATGCCGGTCGCGGCACTGGGCTTGGTCGTTCTGGCTGGCCTGATTCATGCGGGCTGGAATATCGCTGCGAAGAAGGCTAACGGAGACGTCCGATTCGCCTTTTTTATTTCGGGTTTCACGGTGCTGGTGTGGACTCCCTTGGGGGTTTATCTGGCTTGGCAGCAAATCGGTGCCTGGGGTACTTCTGAGTGGGCTTGCGCGGCAGCCAGCGGCTTGATTCACGTGCTGTACTTTGTGGTTCTTCTGCGTGGGTACCGCAAGTCAGACCTTACGGTGGTCTATCCTTTGGCACGCGGTTCGGGTCCCTTGATCTCTTCCGCGGTGGCAATAGGGTTGTTTGAGGAACACCTGTCCGTGCTCGGATTCGCGGGTGTCGCAGCGGTGGTCTTTGGCGTGTTCCTGATTGCGGGCGGTCCCGGCATCTGGAGCAAGCTGCAGTCCGATGCGCAGCGTGCGCGTATCTACAAGGGCATTCAGTACGGCTTACTGACCGGCATAACGATTGCCAGCTACACCCTGGTCGACAGCTATTCGGTCAAAGTACTGCACATGTCACCCATGTTGGCGTTCTACATTGCCTGTTGTGTGCAGCTCTTATTGATGGTACCTGCTGGCCTCAAAGACATCGTCATCACCCAAGAACATTGGCGACAACAGTGGAAATATGCCCTTCTGGTGGGGGCGGTCAGTCCGGTTTCCTACGTCATGGTCCTGTATGCGCTGCAAATTGCGCCCTTGAGCCATGTCGCACCTGCGCGTGAGGTTTCGATGCTATTTGCTGCCATTCTGGGCGGTCATTTGCTGGGCGAGGGCGATCGACTGGCGCGCCTTGGTGGCGCAGCCTGCATATGCGTGGGCGTGGCCGCGCTCGCGTTGGGCTAGGGTGCACGCTGGTGGTGTTCGAATGACACAGTTGTTGGGTTGTGATTTTTCCAGCAGTCCCAGTAAGCGCAAGCCCATTGTGTTGGCCTGGGGAACATCGCAGGGTGGGCGCGTGCAATTGCAAAAGATCGAACGCGCAGACTCGCTGGACGCGTTTTCAGGTTGCCTGGCATATGAGAGCGCGTGGACCGGCGCATTTGATATGCCCTTTGGATTGCCGCGTGAACTGGTTGAAACGCTGGGTTGGCCGACCGACTGGCGGACTTGCATTGCCCATTACGCAGGCTTGAACCGCGCAGAAATTCGCCATCAGTTTGCTGCCTTTTGTGCGGCACGCCCGGTGGGCGGAAAGTTCGCCCATCGCGCCACCGATATCCCGGCAAAAAGCAGTCCCTCCATGAAGTGGGTCAATCCGCCGGTGGCCTTTATGTTGCACGCAGGTGTGCCTCGGTTGCTCACGGTGGGTGCCTATCTGCCCGGACTGCACTCACCAAACGAGGTGACGGCTCGGGTGGCACTGGAAGCCTATCCGGGCCTGCTGGCGCGAGAAGTGCTGGGACAGCGCAGTTACAAAAGCGATGACAAAGCCAAGCAGACTCCAGACCGGTTGATCGCGCGCAAGGACTTGTTGCTGGCCTTGGAATTAGGCCGCACGCGCTTGGGCTTGCGTCTTAAATTAAGCCATGCCCAACATGACGCATTGGTCGAGGATGCCAGTGGCGATACGCTGGATGCGACGCTCTGCTTGCTACAAGCTGCCTGGGCGCAGCAACAGCATGCCGCAGGCGCCCCGCTCTACGGCTTGCCGACGGACATGGACAGTCTGGAGGGATGGATTGTCAGCGCCTGAGGGGAGAGATCGACAACCCGCCGCCGGGCCGCCCCAAGGCGGGTTCGCCCCTTGAGGGGGCAGCGACCCACACGCTGTGGGGAGCGTGGGGGCTCCTAGATTCTGGGGATGACGGTTTCCTGGATTTTCTGAGCCAGTTGGGTTATAGCCAGAGAGGCCGGGCAACCTGGTGCCGACTGCACCAACAATTGCCGCCGCATGATGGCCTGTCGCACTGCCGTATCTGCAGGGATATCGCCCATGTGAACCAGTTTGATGGGGCGTCCAGGTTCGGTGGTGACAAAGCGATCCAGCACCTGTTGCAACTGAACCGTAATGGCACGCCCGTCCCCTAGGCGAGCGGTCTGATTGATCACCATGCGGATGGTCTGGCGCTTTTGCTGCCCAACCAGAACCTTGATCGTGGCATAGGCATCGGTCAAGGAAGTGGGTTCTGGCGTCGCCACCACGATCACTTCAGACGCCAGGGAAACCGCAAACAGCACGACGTCGGAAATACCGGCACCCGTGTCGAGCAGCACGATATCGAAGTGCGGCACGAGCCCTGACATGATGTTGAGAAATTCCTTGCGGACTTCGGGGGTCAGGCGGGAATACTCCACCATTCCAGAACCTGCCAGCAGGACCGAGAAGCCACCGGGCGCCTTGACGATGGCTTCTTCCAACTTGGCCTTGCCCTGAAAAACGTCATGCAGTGTGACCTTGGGATACAAATTCAGCACCACGTCCAAGTTGGCCAATCCCAGGTCGGCATCCAGAACCAGCACCCGCAATCCGCGCTTGGCGAGCGCAGCCGCAAGATTTGCCGAAACAAAGGTTTTGCCTACGCCACCCTTGCCACTGGTCACCGCCACCACTTTTCCAAGGGGCTTGAGTGGTACCTCAGGCACCTGGACTGCGCCAGCCGGTGGATCTACTACATCTGACATCAATTAACCCTCTGACCTGCAGCGGTCGCCGTAGCGTCACCCGTTACAGACTCAATCCAAGCTGGTTCACCCAGGGCCAAATGTCCAAACAACATATTCTTCTCTTCAGCACTGACAAAAATTTCCTGTTGCGTATCGATAAAGATTCGATTACGCCCTTCCTTCTTGGCACGGTACAACTGTACGTCGGCCCTTTCGGTCCATAAGGTTGCAGTCGAGCGAACCCATTCCGGCGCATAGGCACCGCCGATGCTCACCGTAATATTCAGTGCCTTGCCCGAGGGGATCTTCACGGGCATCTCTTGTATGGTTTGACGAATCCGTTCCGCGACGGTTTCACCGAAAAAACTGTGGCAGTTGGGGAGAACAACGGCGAACTCTTCACCGCCATAGCGCGCCACGGTATCCATCGGGCGCACGCATTTGGCCAACGCCTGGGCCACCGCTTGCAGCACCTGATCACCAGCCTGGTGACCATGGGTGTCGTTCACTAGTTTGAAATGGTCGATGTCCACCATCAGCAGCAGCGCGGGCTCACCCGAGCGCGCGACCATCTCGGTGGTGCGATCGAGCACGGCACGGAATTGGCGGCGATTGGAAAGTCCGGTTAGCGGGTCTTTCAGCGACAACTCGCACAAGCCATCGATGACACGCTGCAGGTAGGCTACGGCTGATTCGGACGATTCCGGCAGCGCCAGCGTACTGTCACGCCCCAAAAGCGCCTTGGCATCGTCAAGGCGTAACTTTTCCAATGCGACAAGTGATTCAGGTTTGGGTGATTCCACTGATGGATTTTTTTAGTGCTGCCGAAAGTCTAACAGCAAGCATGAATGCTGGGAATATTTATCACCCGCCCTGGGCTACCCGTGGCCACCCACAGGGCGCGTGGCACACACCGGGCAGTGGGGATTGCGTGGCATACGAATTTCGCTCCATTCCATGGCGCGTCCATCGAGCATCAGCAGACGGCCATTGAGGTTGCGCCCGGTCCCAATGATCACTTTCAGCGCTTCCGCCGCCTGCATGGATCCAATGATGCCCACCAGCGGCGCAAACACGCCCATAGTCGAGCAGCGCACCTCTTCAAAAGTCGCCTCAGCGGGAAAGGTGCAGGCATAGCAGGGTGCATCCGCATCACGGGTATCGTAGACGCTGATCTGACCGTCAAACTGGATCGCGGCACCGGATACCAATGGTTTGCCATGCTTGACGCATGCCGCGTTGACGGCATGGCGGGTCGTGAAGTTGTCGCAGCAGTCGATGACTACGTCGGCCTCCTGCACCAGGGTTTGCAGCGACCCGGTGTCCGCCCGACTCTGCAGTGCCCGGACATGCGCCAAAGGGTTCAGATCCTGCAAGGTGCGCTTGAGTGACTCCACCTTGGGGATGCCCACCGAATCTGTGCGGTGTGCAATTTGGCGCTGCAAATTGGTGAGGTCCACCGTGTCATGGTCGGTAACCGTAATCGTCCCGACGCCGGCTGCAGCAAGGTACATGGCGACGGGGGAACCCAAGCCACCCGCGCCAATAACCAGCACGTGAGCGGCCAGGATTCGCTCCTGCCCTTCGATCCCAATCTCATCGAGCAGGATGTGGCGCGAGTAGCGCAGCAGTTCGTCATCCTGCATGCTGGCAGCCTACTCTTCTTTCTTCTCTTCCTTGCGCTCGACCAAGGTCTTGCTCACCTGAACCGGTTTGCCCTTGAGCTGGTTGATGGCCTGCATTAACTGGAAGTCCTTGTCGGAACCGTACTCGGGTGGCTTGCGCTCACTCGGTGGCTTGCGCGACTCTTCTTCAAGACGTTTGATCGCTTCGTCACGCAGTTTTTCGCGTTCCGGGTCCTTCTTTTCTTCGCCTTGGCCGCTGGTCAAATGTTTGTCGTAGTCGGCCTCACGCATGCGCAACACCGCAAATGGGCTGCCTTCCAGGGTCTCATCGACCATCACGTCCGGCACGATTCCCTTGGCCTGAATCGAACGGCCGCTAGGCGTGTAATAGCGCGAGGTCGTGATCTTCAGGCCGGTATCCGGTCCGAGTGCGCGAAACGTCTGAACCGAACCTTTTCCGAAGGTTTGGCTTCCCATCAAAGTGGCACGCTTGTAGTCTTGCAAGGCACCGGCCACGATTTCACTTGCCGAAGCGGAGCCTTCGTTCACCAGCACAATCAAGGGAACTTTCTTCAAATCCTTTGGCAGGGTGCTGATGGCCTCGGCACCGGGCACACCACGGAAGTCTTCCAGGTTGGACTTGAGGGTTTGTTTGCTTTCAGCAGTCTGCCCGTTGGTGGAAACCACGGTGACGTTGTCCGGCAAGAAGGCCGAAGAAATAGCCACCGCCGCATTCAGCAAACCACCTGGGTCATTGCGCAGGTCCAGCACAAAGCCTTTGATATTGGGGTCCTGGTGGTAAATCTCGTTGACCTTTTTGACGAAGTCATCGACGGTACGTTCCTGAAACTGGTTCAGGCGCACCCAGGCATAGCCAGGTTCTACCAGTTTGCCGCGCACCGATTGTTGTTTGATTTCCTCGCGAATGATGGTCACCGGGAAAGTGCGGTTCTCGTCCTTGCGGTAAATCGTCAGAAGCACCTTGGTCGCAGGCTCGCCGCGCATGCGTTTGACGGCTTCATTCAGAGTCAGGCCCTTGACTGCGGTCTCATCAATCTTGGTAATCAGGTCATTGGGTTTGAGCCCAGCCCGAAATGCCGGTGATCCTTCGATAGGCGAAACGACCTTGACCAAGCCGTCTTCCTGGGTGATTTCAATTCCCACGCCAACAAATTTACCGGAGGTGCCTTCCTTGAATTCCTTGAAGGACTTCTTGTCGAAAAATTGCGAATGGGGATCAAGGCTGGAGACCATGCCTGAGATGGCATCGGTAATCAGTTTTTTCTCGTCGACCGGCTCCACATAATCGCTTTTGATCATGCCGAAAACAGCGGCCAGTTGCTGTAACTCTTCCAGCGGCAGAGGTGCCAGCGCGCTGCGTGCCACGGTCTGCAGCGAAACCGTGGTCAGTGCGCCAGCAAGCGCACCCACTGCAATCCATCCGGTGATTTTCAATTTTTGACCCATATTTATTCCTCTGAGATCTCAATATACACCGGTAGCCGCCACAGGGGGCGCGAGGAATAATCGACGTACATTTTCAGGGTCTAATTTGCTCAAGCTTTACCTTGTGAGGCCACAGCGGCTGCGGCTTTGGCTGCCGCTTCGGCATCACCCAGGTAGTAGTTGCGAATCGGCTTCAGGTTTTCATCCAATTCATAGACCAGCGGGATACCGTTGGGAATATTGACGCCCACGATGGCATCGTCGGCAATATTGTCCAAGTACTTCACCAGGGCGCGAATCGAGTTGCCATGGGCCGCAATCACGACCTTTTTTCCGGCCTTGATAGTCGGGGCTACCGACTCATTCCAAAACGGCATGACACGTGCCACGGTGTCCTTCAGGCACTCGGTCAGCGGGACTTGATCCGGTTGCAGCTTGGCGTAACGCAGATCAGAGCGCTCGCTGCGAACATCGGTGGCTTCCAGCGCGGGAGGCGGGGTGTCGTAGCTGCGGCGCCATTGCAGCACCTGAGCCTCACCATATTGCTTGGCCATATCGGCCTTGTTCAGACCTTGCAGCGCACCGTAGTGGCGCTCGTTGAGGCGCCAGGAGTGCACAACGGGCAGCCATGTACGGTCCATTTCGTCCAGGCAATGCCAGAGCGTACGGGTGGCGCGCTTCAGCACGCTGGTGTACGCCAGATCAAACTCATAGCCCTCGGCCTTGAGCAACCGCCCGGCGTTTTTTGCCTGCTCGACGCCCGTCGGGGTCAAATCGACATCAGTCCAGCCCGTAAAGCGGTTTTCGAGATTCCAGGTGGATTCGCCGTGGCGAACAAGAACGAGTTTGTACATGGTGATGGACTTGTGTATCGATGATAAATGGCCAAACCACAACAAGGTTCGGCCCACCATTCTAAAATGGTGGGCTAAGTCTTTTGCAGTTGCAAAAGTACAAACTAGGAACAAAGTAGAAATTTATGAGCTTTATCGTTAATAACTGGATGTTGATCGCCATTGCCCTGGTGTCTGGCAGCATGCTGCTGTGGCCTGTTGTCCAGGGTGCGGCCACCGCGGGCCTTACACCGGCTGCCGTGGTGCAATTGATCAACCGCGAAAAGGCTGTGGTCGTGGATGTCTGTGAAACCAATGAGTTTGCGGCTGGCCATGTCACCGGGTCCAAGAACATTCCTTTGGGCGAGCTCGAGGCAAAACTGCCGAATTCCGTTAAGAACAAAACTGTCCCCTTGATATTGGTTTGCCAAACCGGTGCCCGTTCCGGTCGAGCCCTGGCGATTGCAAAGAAGCTGGGCTACGAACAGGCGAATAGCCTGGGCGGTGGTTTGGCGGCCTGGCGGTCAGCCAATCTGCCGATTGAAAAGTCCTGATAACAGTCCAGATAAATTCCGCGTACAAGGAAAATACATGCAAGCCGTCAAGATGTACACCACAGCTGTGTGCCCCTATTGCGTTCAGGCCAAGCGCCTTTTGTTGTCCAAGGGTGTCGCGAACATCGAAGAAATTCGCGTGGATGCCCATCCGCAAGAGCGAATGAAGATGATGGAACTGACCGGTCGGCGCACCGTGCCCCAGATATTTATCGGTGAAACCCATGTCGGCGGTTGTGACGATCTGGTTGCTTTGGATGGCAAGGGCGGGTTGCTGCCTTTGCTCAACGCAGCCTGAGATAATCTCGCCCGAAAGCATTTTTCCCAGCCCGCGCTTTATCTCCTCGCGGGCTTTTCTTACCTTCGAAAGAGTTTCCCCATGTCCGACCAAGAACCCGTATTTCAGATCCAGCGCGTTTACCTCAAAGAGGCTTCGCTGGAGCAACCCAATTCGCCGCAGATCCTGCTCGAGCAGACGCAGCCGCAGGTCGACATCAACCTCGGCATG
>CAIQEX010000445.1 GCA_903870955.1 uncultured beta proteobacterium | reverse complement strand
GCCGCAAACGCCGGGTCTGACGCATCGCCGCGCAGGTTCAGCATATCGCGCAGCGCAATCTCGTCGAGCAGGCAACTGCGGCCATCCACGGAAAGTTCACGTTTACCCAGCCTGGCAATATTCACCAAGGGGCTTTCGAGCGTCACATGAGTCATGGTGGTGTTTTCCTTCGGGGTCATAGAACACCGGGCTGGCAATCGTGGCGGCCACATGGCGGCCATCGGCAAGTGCGGCGTATATCTTCTGGCCCATTTTTTGCTGACCTTCGCGCACCACCGCCATGGCAATCGAGCGGTTGAGCGTGGGGCTGAAATAGCTGGAAGTCACGTGTCCGATCATGGGCACGGAGTTGGTTGGCGTCGGCGTATGGATTTGCGCCAGCGCCGTCAACTGCGCGCCTTCGGGCAACACGGTTTGTGCGTCTTCCGTCAGCAGACCAACCAATTGTTTGCGGTTGGCACCGTTGGTATGGCTGCGCGACAGTGAACGGCGGCCCAGGAAGTCCTTGGTCTTGGAGACCATGCCGCCCATGCCCAGGTCATGTGGCGTGATCGAGCCATCCGTGTCCTGGCCGACGATGATGTAGCCCTTCTCGCCGCGCAGCACGTGCATGGCTTCTGTTCCATACGGCGTGATGTTGAACTCGGCACCTGCGGCCATCAAGGCCTTCCAGACATGCGCACCGGCATTGCTTGGCACATTGATTTCGAACGACAACTCGCCCGAGAAGCTGATGCGCATGATGCGTGCTTTGACGTCGGCGACGGTGCCTTCGCGGTAGCTCATGAAGGGGAAGGCGGCGGCCGACAAATCCACATCGTTGCAAAGCTTTTCGACCACGGCGCGGCTCTTCGGGCCGACCACGGCAAAGGTGCTCCACTGGTCGGTGACCGTGGTCATGTAGACCTTCATGTCGGGCCACTCGGTCTGCACCCAACGCTCCATCCAGGTCAGCACGCGGGCGGCGCCACCGGTGGTGGTGGTCATCAGGAACCGGTCTTCGGCCAGACGCACGGTGACACCGTCGTCAAAGACCATGCCGTTTTCATCCAGCATCAGACCGTAGCGCGCCTTGCCCACTTCAAGCTTGAGCCAGGGGTTGGTGTAGAGCCAGTTCAGGAGCTTGGCAGCGTCCGGACCCTGGATGTCAATCTTGCCCAGTGTTGACGCGTCCATGATGCCGACGCTGTTGCGCACCGCCAGCACTTCGCGGTTGACCGCCGCGTGCATGTCTTCACCCGGCTTGGGGAAGTACCAGGGACGCTTCCACTGACCCACATCTTCAAACGGCGAACCTGCAGCTACATGCGCGGCGTGGGCGCTGGTCTTGCGCACCGGGTCAAACAATTCGCCACGTTCCAGCCCTGCAAAAAGGCCGAAGCTGATCGGCACGTAGTTGGGGCGGAAGGTGGTGGTGCCAACTTGCGGAATGGTCTTGCCCATGGCGCGCGCAGCGAGGGCCATGCCGTTGATATTGCCCAGCTTGCCCTGGTCGGTGCCAAAGCCGAGCGCGGTGTAGCGCTTGATGTGCTCGATCGACTCAAAGCCCTCGCGGATGGCGAGTTCGATGTCGGCGGCACCGACATCGTTTTGCCAGTCGACAAAGGCCTTGGCGCGGCGCGAAACTTTCTCGCCGGTCTCGGCAATCCAGAAAGGGGCAATCGGCTCGTTGCTGGGTTCGACCACGGTGTAGCGCGTTTCGGTTGCGATAAATCCGGCCATGGCTGCAGCAGCGGCGCCCGCATGGCTGGACTCGGCCATGGTGTGCGCCAATGTGCCAGAGGCATTGCAGGCACCAATGCTGAACTGGTTCGGCATCGCGGCACCGGGCTTGAAGCATTCCAGCGCTTCGCTCCACAGGGCTTTGCCACCGCTGTGCGAATACAGGTGGATGGCTGGGTTCCAGCCACCTGACATGCCAACCGCATCCACGCTCAGGGTGCGGCGCAATCCGTTGGCCTTGTCACCGACCTGCTGGCAGACCGTGACCGAAGTCACCATGGCACCGCCATCGGCCTGCACCGGCACATAGCCGCGCAGCACTTCGATGCCTGCCTCATGCGCTTTTTGCGCGGTGCCGCCTGCGACCGAATGACCGGCACGCACATCTACCACCGTGACCTCGGCACCAGCACCTTTGAGTGTGAGCGCGTCGGCGTAGGCCGTGTCGTTGTTGGTCAGCAGTGCAATTTTTTTGCCGATCAACACGCCATACAGCTGGGCGTAGTCGGCCAGGGCGCTGGACAACATGATGTTGGGCAGATCGTTGTTGCTGAAAACCATGGGGCGCTCGTGGGCCCCTGTGGCCAGCACCACCTGATGCGCGCGCACGCGCCACAGCCGTTCGCGGAAGCCCTTGCGCTCGCCCAGCGGCAAATGGTCGGTCAAGGATTCGCGAATGGTCAGGAAGTTGTGGTCGTGGTAGCCAAACACCACGCCGCGTTTGATGATCTTGATGGTGGGCAAAGTGGCCAACTCGGCTTCTGCCTTCTTCACCCAATCTGCCGCGCTCAGGCCGTCGATGGTGCCCAGCAAGCGGTGGGCGGTACCGCCCAGCGTGCTTTGCAGTTCAGCCAAAATGACGCGGGCGCCACTGCGACCCGCAGCCAGCGCAGCCGCCAGACCGGCCACACCACCACCGGCAATGAGCACGTCGCAATGGATGTTCTGGTGGATGTAGCGGGCCGTGTCTTCCACTTCGGGAGAAGCCCCCAGACCGCCGGATTTGCGGATGATGCGCTCGTAAAACATCCACGCCTTGGCCGGCCACATAAAGGTCTTGTAATAAAAACCAGCCGGGAACAGGAAGGAGAAATTGCGGTTCAGGCTGAGGGCGCGGCTGAGTGCGTTGGGCCAGGGATTGACGGCCTCGCTCTTCAATCCTTCATAGATTTCCACTTCGGGCATCTTGGCGTTGGGGATGGTGTCCTTGCCAGACTCCAACTGCGCCAGCGCCGAGGGCTCCTCGATGCCGCTGGTGACGACACCGCGCGGGCGGTGGTATTTCCAGGAGTGCGAAAGCACGCTTTCGCCAGCGGCCAGCAGGGCCGAGGCCAGGGTGTCGCCAGCAAAGCCGCTGTAGCTGCGGTCGTTGAACTGGAAGCTAATCTTCTTGGCGCGGTCGATCCGCGCCCCGAGGCTGCTGATACGGCCGGCGGTCACGCTTGACCTCCTTGCTTGCTCGAATCAGCGGGCGCGTCGGGGTTCTCACCGACCTTGTAGAACTTGCTGAACTGATAGGTCACGGTATTGCGCTCTGCATTGAACCAGCGGCGGCAACCGGCCACATGGTTCCACTGTTCACGGTGCACGCCCTTGGGGTTTTTGCGCATGAAGAGGTAGTCGCCCCACTGTTCGTCGGTCAGGGCATCGGTGTCGAGCGGGCGCGCAATGTGCGCTTCGCCGCCGCAGGAAAATTCGCTTTCGGCGCGGGGGCCGCAATAGGGGCAGGTAATTTGTAGCATGGTATTTTGTTCAGTGAGCTACCGCGGCGGCGCCGTGTTCGTCAATCAAATGGCCGGAGGTGAAACGGTTCAGCGAGAACGCTGCGTTCAAGGGATGCGGGTTGTCCTGCGCAATGGTGTGCGCCATGACCCAACCGGAACCCGGTGTGGCCTTGAAGCCGCCCGTGCCCCAACCGCAGTTGAAGTACAGACCCTTGATATGCGTCTTGCTGATGATCGGGCATGCATCGGGCGCCACGTCCACAATGCCGCCCCACTGGCGGTTCATGCGCACGCGCCGGAAGATCGGGAACATCTCGCAAATGGCTTGCAGCGTGTGCTCGATGACGGGGAAACTGCCGCGCTGGCCGTAGCCGACATAGGAGTCGATGCCTGCGCCAATCACCAGGTCGCCCTTGTCGCTCTGGCTGACATAAGCGTGGATGGCATTGCTCATCACCACGGTGTGGATGATGGGCTTGAGCGGCTCGGAAACCAACGCCTGTAGTGGGTGGCTTTCCAGCGGCAGGCGGATGCCGGCCATGTCGGC
>CAIQEX010000444.1 GCA_903870955.1 uncultured beta proteobacterium | reverse complement strand
CGTCCATGTACCAGTCCACGATTTTTGGCACGTCGGTGCGCCCGCGAGCGCCGCCAAAGGCAGAGCCTTCCCACTTGCGGCCCGTCACCAATTGAAACGGGCGCGTGCTGATCTCGGCCACGGCCTCAGCCACGCCGATGATGATGCTGCGGCCCCAGCCCTTGTGCGTGCATTCCAGCGCCTGGCGCATGACCTTGGTATTGCCAATGCACTCAAAGCTGTAGTCGGCACCGCCATCGGTCAGTTGCGTGATGGCATCCACGATATTGCCACCCGCCGCTTCAATGTCCTTCGGGTTCAGAAAATGCGTCATGCCGAAACTGCGCGCCATGGCTTCGCGCGCCGGGTTCAAATCGACACCGATGATCTTGTCGGCGCCCACCATCTTCAGTCCCTGAATCACGTTCAAGCCAATGCCACCCAGGCCGAACACCACGGCGTTGGCACCGGCTTCCACCTTGGCCGTGAAGATCACCGCACCAATGCCCGTGGTCACGCCGCAGCCGATATAGCAAACCTTGTCGAACGGCGCATCGGAGCGGATCTTGGCCAGCGCAATCTCCGGCACCACGGTGTAGTTGCTAAAGGTGCTGGTGCCCATGTAGTGAAAAATCGGGTCGCCATTCAGGCTGAAACGGCTGGTGGCGTCGGGCATCAGGCCTTTGCCTTGTGTGCCGCGAATCAGTTGGCACAAATTGGTCTTGCGTGAGAGGCAGAACTTGCACTGGCGGCACTCCGGCGTGTACAGCGGAATCACATGGTCGCCCTTTTTCAGCGTCGTCACGCCCGGCCCCACATCCACCACAATGCCCGCGCCCTCGTGTCCCAAAATAGCCGGAAAGATGCCTTCCGGGTCAGCACCCGACAGCGTGTAGTAGTCGGTATGACAAATGCCCGTGGCCTTGATTTCAACCAGCACCTCGCCCAAGCGCGGGCCTTGCAGATCGACAGTTTCAATGGTCAGCGGTTGACCGGCCTTCCAGGCGACAGCAGCTTTGGTTTGCATGGGATTTCCTTGTTTACTTTTGGGTAGTGTTGGTTGTTTCGTCCGTGATTATGGGTGGACTGGGCAGACCATCGTTCCAACCCCGCCCATGCCCACTTCATAACGCAAGTAAAGCCCCAGCCGAAGCGAGCAAATCAAATGGGCTGTCCGCTTTAAAGCGCCCCTTATCCCGACGGGGGGAAAGGGGTTGGGGGATGGGGGAGTAAAAATTTGGGGTAGTAAAAAATGAAGCACGTTAAGCTAAACCCCATTAAGCAAAGGACAAAGAATGATCGAAGGACTCATAGCCGGCCACATCTGGGGCGACCCTGAAAAGCGCGTAGGCAAAAACAACAGTATTTTTGTCGTCGCCAAAGTCCGCGCCCAGGGCACACAGCCTGAGTTGGTGATCGTGAATGTGATTGCCTTTGACAACGCCGTGAGCAAAGCCTTGCTGGACCTGCGCGATGGCGATGCCGTGTCGCTCTCCGGCAGCCTGTTGCCCAAGGTCTGGATCGACAAGCAAGGCGTCAGCCGCGCAGCGCTGGACATGATTGCGGGTCGCGTGCTGGCGCTGGACCCCGCGCCAGTGGATTTGGAGTAAAACGATATGCCCAATCATTCGAAGAGTGAGGTCTGAATGACAGACAAAAGCCTGGTCGCTGCAGCCTTTCGCCACACTGCGGCAGACGCGCTCGCCACCGCTGCGCTGGATATCGCCGGGCGCATCCCGTCCAGCGAGGAAGCGACTTCAACCACTCCATTGCAGGCAGCGCAGGCCTTGACGCGCGCTGCGGCCAACAAGGCGGCCATGACTTCGGGCACCCTGGCGTTGGCGCCCGGCCCGTTTGGTTTGTTGACGGTGTTGCCCGATCTGCTGGTGGTGTGGCGCATCCAGTCGCAACTGGTCAGTGATATTGCGGCGGTCTATGGGCAGACGGCCAGCCTGTCCAAAGAGCACATGCTGTACTGCCTGTTCAAGCATAGCGCGGCGCAGGCGGTGCGTGATCTGGCGGTGCGTGCCGGGGATCGCTGGCTGGTGCGAAAGGTCTCGGGTGCACTGGTGCAAAACATTGCCAAGCGCATCGGCGTGCGGCTGAGCCAAAAGGTATTGGGCAATGGGGCCGCGCGGTTCTTTCCACTGATCGGTGCGGTGGGTGTTGGTGGTTATGCCTACTACGACACAACCAAGGTGGCAGCCAGCGCCATCGCACTTTTTGAAACCGGCCAAGAGGCCTAAGGGCATTGGCAACTCCGCAGCGGGCAGAGGTCCCTCTGTCGATAATGGCGCATGTCTAAAACCACCCTCTCCATGCTCGATCTGGTTGCCGTCCGGGAGGGCAGCAGTGTGTCCGAGGCGATTGCCATCGCATTGCAAACCGCACAGCACGCTGAACACTTGGGTTTCACCCGCTACTGGCTGGCCGAGCACCACAACATGCCGGGATTGGCTTGCTCCTCGACAGCCGTGCTGGTGGGGCATATCGCGGCGGGCACACAGCGCATTCGTGTCGGTTCGGGCGGCATCATGCTGCCCAACCATGCGCCGCTGGTCGTGGCCGAGGCCTTTGGCACGCTCGAGGCTTTGTACCCCGGTCGCATTGATCTGGGGCTGGGCCGTGCTCCGGGTACTGACCAAGTCACCATGCGTGCGCTGCGCCGCAATCGCGTTGAAACCGAGGAAGACTTTCCGCGCGAGGTGGCCGAGTTGCAGCAACTGCTGGGCGCCATACAACCGGGCCAGCGCGTGATTGCCTCGCCTGGGGCCAATTCGCATGTGCCGATCTGGCTCTTGGGCAGCAGTTTGTTTTCGGCGCAACTGGCGGCGCAACGTGGCTTGCCGTATGCCTTTGCCTCGCACTTTGCACCGCGCATGCTGATGCAGGCGATTGATCTGTACCGCAGCAATTTCGTGCCATCCGCTGCACTCAGCAAACCGCGTGTCGTGGTGGGTGTGCCGCTGGTGGCGGCCGCTACGGACGAGGAGGCGCAATTCCTGGCCAGCAGTATTTTTCAGCGTGTTTCGGGCATTGTGCGCGGTGAGCGCCGCGCGCTCCAAGCACCGGTTGAAAACTATCTGGAGACGCGCGACCCGCAGGAACGCGCAGCGATTGCCGACTTTTTAGCCATGGCCGTGATCGGTGGCCCCACCACCGTGG
>CAIQEX010000443.1 GCA_903870955.1 uncultured beta proteobacterium | reverse complement strand
TTGATTCGTCTGGGAGCTGTATTCATACCCACCTGGGCGGGGCTGGCCGAAATGCGCTACCTATGGGACACGCCCCATGCACTGGTCAATGACAAACTCACCGCCTTGATCGGTGTGGAACCGCACACGGCCTTTGCAGACGCGGCTAACGCGGCACTGTCGGACTTGGGGTTGAAGCGTCCTCAGTCCGAACGGTGCGCTGACACGTGCCAGGCGATGCCTTCTGGTATCAGAGCGGACGGCATGGCGCAATCCGCAGCAAAGCGCCAGGAAATAACAAAGCTGGAATGGTCAACACCAGGCTCAAAATGATTGAGACCGGCGACGAATTGCTGTTGCAAGGCCGCGCTGTAATGCAATAGCTGCTCGCTCCAGCGCTCAATGAACAGTTGCATATGCGTCTCCTTGAGACCTGGTCGATGTGCCACCTCAAAGCATTCGACCCGTATCCAGTCTTTGGGGATGCCATTTCTTTGCATGGTGTCCGAAAGTGTCAGTCTGGCCAATTCCAGCGTGCTCAGGCTCTGCCGGTGCGTCGAATCGAAATGTGTTCTGACGCGCGTCTCGTCATAGACTTCAGGCTTGAGTGGAGAATCTTTTTTGAGGAAGCCAAACATGGTGAATCCTTGCCACTCAAAGTGAACCAAAGCGCGAAGTATTGGCCATCGCGAAGTGACCTTTGAAGAGCGTGGTGATATCCCGCAAGATCCCATTTGCCGTGTGTTGGTCACGGCACGAGGCAATGGCCTGTAACAGATCTGGGCGCAGATACCAAAGCGTTTCCATATCGCCAGCGAAGCGGATGGCTCCATCCACGGCGGTATGGGTGTTGTTGCAGTGGGTATCCAATGCATTGAGCATCGCAAGTCGGATGCGTTCAATTTGAACGGTGCTTGCGTCCGCGGTTCTGCTCAGGAACCCCCAAAAGCTATTTTTAATACGCATATTTCCAACGACTTCATTTATTTTGAACCTCAATCATACGCATTGAGGAGCGCTCAATGGTCGCAAAGGTTTCTTACAGCCTGATGAATACGGGAGCTCGTCTGTCATGGCCTGCCGGTCCAGGCGTGGGCTTATAGGGGGCTGCGCTTTTCCGTGACGAAATAGGCCAGGGCCAACAGGGGAAAACACAGCGCAACCCACGAGGCAAGCGTCCATCCGCCAAGCGCATAGGCCCATCCACCCAACGCTGAGCCGATGGCGCCACCAGAAAAGAAGGTGGCCATATAGATGGCGTTGTAGCGTCCGCGTTGTGCGGCACCGGCCGAAAATATAACCCGTTGCCCCAGGACCAGGTTTGCGGATACGGCAAAGTCCAGCAGGATGCCCACAACGACCAGGAGTAACACCTGCTGGCGTGTGCCTTCGAGCTCAATGTGGGAGAGCAACAGGGCCGTGGCCGCAATCAGCATGGCCAGTCCGGTGGCCGGTCGTACCCAGCCCCTGTCTGCCACCCGACCGGCAATCGGTGCGGCAATCGCACCGGCCACACCGGCCAGCGCGAACAGGGCAATGCCACGTTGTGGCATGCCAAAGTGCTGCGCCAAGTGCAGTGGCACCACGGTCCAGAACAGGCTGAAGGCCCCAAACAGGCAGGCTTGATAAAGCCCGCGGCGGCGTAGCACGACGCTGTGAAGTGCCATGCCAGTCATTGAAACCATCAGCGCACGGTAGCTGATGGCACTGTGCGGTAAACGTTGTGGCAGGGCTACGCGCAGCACCGCCAACAGCAGCAGCATGGTGACTGCGGCGCATTGGTAGACCGCTTGCCAGGATGCGAAGTCAGCAATCAGACTGGCCACCGGTCGCGCCAGCATGATGCCCAGCATCAGCCCGCTCATGACGCTGCCCACCACGCGGCCCCGGATGCCGTCATGGGCCATGTGCGCGGCGTAAAGTACCAACACCTGCACCGCGACGGAACTGATGCCGGTAAACAATGCACAGGCCAGAAACACCGGCACCGAATGGCTCCATGCCGCAGCCAGCATCGACAGCGCACTCACACCAATGGTCGCCAGGACCAGGCCACGGTTCTCGACATAGTCGGCCAGGGGGATGACGAAAAGCAGACCCAGTCCATAGCCCACCTGCGTCAATGTCACGATCAAGCCAGCGGATTGCGCAGGCATACCCAGTGCCAGACTGATAGGGCCGACCAGGGGTTGCGCG
>CAIQEX010000442.1 GCA_903870955.1 uncultured beta proteobacterium | reverse complement strand
GGAGCGTCGACGCGGGACTATGGAACGGTCAGGTATTCCCAGGAGCCAGTAATAGCGCGATGGTTCCGTCTTTGCATACCGGGGTCGCGCTGGGCGACTGGAACTTGGATGGTTTCTATGCCCGCTTTGAGCCCAAGGGAAGAGGCGCAGTTATAACGAGCAGCACGGGGGCGCATTCGCACTCCGCACCGGTGTGCGATGCGTTGCTCAAACAAATAGTCTGCTTTGACGGCGCCTCTGAGCTGACGGGTGCCAGCCTGCGTTGGAATAGCCACGATTGGCCGGTTACTGCGTCGCTGGCGGGATGGATGCGCCGCGACAGTGGCGTGTTGCAGTCCGCCAACGGCATAGCCAATTACACCGGTGACAACCAGGGTGCCTGGGCCGACGTAACTTGGCGATTCCTCCCTCGTGCCGAAGTGGGTGTACGTGTTGAAAACCTCTACGCCAGCCATAACTTGCATGGAGCGGGGGCAAGTTTGGTAGCTTCCGAAGCGGGCTTTGGTACTTACAAACCGGCCAACCGCAGCGCCTTGATGGTGGCTTACCTGCCCAGCGAAAACCTGGAAATTCGATTCGAGTCGGGTGAGGAAGATGTGGCCGGCATTCATGGCACCTACACCGCTCTGCGAGCGACTGTGAAGTTCGACTATTTTTGGGAGTCAGGTCGGTAGCGCTTGATGTCTATGGCCCGACTGCACTGACCGTGCCATAGCGCATCCTCAAGGCATCTGAGGTGGTCTATATATTGTCGATTGCGTTTGTAACAGCCGCTATAGAGCACACAGATCGAAAATCTCTACTTCTGGTTTCGCGGCACAACTGAGATTGGCAGCGATACATTGCGGTCGTCTATTTTTGAAAATATTGGGCGGTGAAGTTGACTGTAGCTGACGGGCTGGATGCGGGTACACCCAACTGGCAGCTAAGCGTCATCAACTATCCGTAGTGGTCCTGGGCAGATATCCGCTGCTGCAGGGGCATTTCCTGTTCGAAGCGAATGATGTCCTCAAGAGACCGTAAAGGCGTCAAACTGATTGTCGTCATCGCTTAGTCCTCGTTGCTGCCAGAAAGAATGCTAAAGGCCTCGACGGTCATCTTAAAAGTTTTGTGTCGTAGCGAAAATGTTCGAGCGGCACAAGCAGCGCCAATGAGCGGCAGGGAGGACATGGCAGGAGTTCCTGCCGCATCCCGAATGTAGGCTCTCGCTGCAAACCTGCTGCACTGAAGCCAGTCAATCGCCGAAGTCATCATCGTCTTCACGATGTTCCACATCCCGATCTGCACCGATGCCATGGAGTGACCGCTCCACGTTGGTAAGGCTGATCGGTTCATGCACGATGGCGAAGGCAATGAACGACCGTGGTGCGGCATGCCACTGGACTACCAGATCAGAAAGACGATTTAAGACACTTAGTCCCACTAACCTAATGCTGCTCAGCGCTGTGCTGCGGCACCTTGGCCGGAAGAAACACTGCAATCGCTTCACGGTATTTCACACCTTTTTGGGTAAACGCTGAAGGCTTGCAGGTTCCGACGTAGACCATGCCACACAGCGTCAGGTCCAACCGGTTACCGCTGGTCTTGGGCAGTGAGCACACCCTGCGGCGTGCAGTCAGTGCCTTTATACGGGCCTTGGTCCTAGCTGGCCCGCACACATAAGACACTGGATCGTCATCAAACACATTGCCAAAGAAGGTGGCTTCACTCAGGGTGTACTCGTTGGCTTCCACATCGGTGACTTGCAGACCCGCTACGTTGCTTTCAAATTGCGAAACCATGGATATTTGTACTGTGACGCCATAGAAGTTGGTACGGGCAAGAATGCATGCGCTGACCCATCGCTTCTCTGACTCATCGAGCCCACGGGTCTGCCACTGTGGGGCAAGTCCGATGTCTCCTGGATACTCAAAACTTTGGCCATCGATGTTGGCCACCACAATCGTCTTTTCGTCCAGCGCGCAATTGACAAGGTATTTCAGGATTTCCCTGCTGGACTCGGTTTGCGCCACCTTGGTATCAACCAGTGGAACTCTTGCTGGCAGGTCGTCCGAAAATGCAAAAGGGGCTGAGAGAAGTATCACAGCCCCTACAAGTAAGCGGGTCAAGTTGCCCGCTATTGAAATTCGCACCGACTATCGTGTCAGAGGGTTGTTTGCAAGTTGTTGCAAAGCGGCCAGATCAACAGTGCTTTCGTTGCCGTTCAAGCCCAACTTGTTTGTTGCGATTCTGTTTGCTGCAAGTCTGTTTGCTGCAAGTTTGTTTACTGCAAGTTTGTTTACTGCAAGTTTGTTTGCAGCAAGTTTGTTGGTTGCGATCCTGTTCGTCGTTATTTTTGCGTCTGCGGCACCAGCAACCAATAAAGAGGCCACGGCAATAATGCATGCTGATTTACGCATT
Organism: uncultured beta proteobacterium; assembly: GCA_903870955.1. Taxonomy (GTDB): domain Bacteria; phylum Pseudomonadota; class Gammaproteobacteria; order Burkholderiales; family Burkholderiaceae_C; genus Allorhodoferax. Next base: position 3,722 of record CAIQEX010000442.1, on the reverse strand, counting down.
TTTCACTCCTTGAAAGAAACCGAACGCGGATAGTTTGTCTATTTTAACTTCCGGAGCCTGAGATTCATTGGGGTAAACCCGAAGCCCCCCAGGACGGGGTTAGGTCTGAGCAATCCTGATCGTATAAATAAGGGGTGTCACATGCAAATGTTTAGCGAAACACGGATTGTCTAATTCTGACCTAAAAGAACGATTTCATGCCAACTTCGGCCGGTGGAGAATGTCTAAAGCCTCGACGTTAAATGCGCGTTTTGCCTAGGCAACAGTCGTTCGCCTTAGCCTGTTCGGGCTGGAAGCGAAAGAAATTGCTTGCGATCTGCTCGCTTCAAAGCGGTCGTTGCGAAAGTGCTGAAAAAATACCTGCTACGTGCACGCTATCCGTTCCGCAACATCCCCCGAAAACATTCATGTGCGGGTAGCGAGCGTTGAGATCTGCGTGCCGCCGAGCGAGGTCTTTCCAATCTCCTTCATCAAGTCGACCGAGCTGACAAAGCTGACCATGCGCAAGTGACGAAGAATTTGCACGCACGCCCATCAGGCGCTGCATCCATGGTCCCTCCTCCAAAGCATTCCAAAAGTCCAGCGGATGTGCACAGTTGAGCATGTAGTAAGCAGGTGCTGCATCTGTCTCAGCATCCACCAACTCGATTGCTCGGCGCAACGAATGGCGACCACCCACGCTGCCATCCTTTTCCACCGTAAAGGAAATTACAGATGGAATTCCAGCAAGACGCGCTGCCCTGGCGATGCCTATGCCTTCCTCTACTGAATTCAATGTCATGGCTGTAACGATGTCTGCCTTTGCCGCGACAAAAGTTGCAATCTGCTCTGCGTGGTAGTCCTCGGCCTCGGCCGATGTCATGGTCTGATTGAGGTTGTACGCATCGCCTCGCGGGCCTATGCAGCCGCTATACAGCGTGTCGATTTCTTTGGTGCCCATTTCAGTGGCAATTTCTCTGTAGAAGGCAAATGCTTTGTGATTCATTTCTGCCAGCGCTGCCTTTGAATACCCGAGCAAATTTCCCCAGTCGCGGCTTGCGCGGTAGGTCAGGCTGCAGAAAATGTATTTCGACTGGAATTGTTGAGCCACCGCCACAAAGCTCCGGTAATACTCCCTCAGCGCTTCCCGGCCAGCCGGAATATCGAGCAAGTAAAAGGAAGCGAAGTGTGGAAGTTCGAAACCTTTTTTATACATGAGCCACGTTTCAATTCCTCCATCGGTGACATACCGGTCGCGGGAATGAATGGGCAATGCGCAGCGAGCAGGCATTTCAAAATCCTTTTGTCCAAATGGAAATCCCGCCGGTCCAATGAGTCGCTGGTGGCGAGGTTGTTCAAACTGAATCGATTTCCGTACTCTATAGGAACCGACTGGACAGCGGTATAGCAGCCGTTCGCGACCGGTAGCTATCGCATCACAACCCAGATTGCCGACGCTCCATACCCGTCGTTCAATTTTGTGCGACTTTGATGTGTGATGTATGTTTTTACTCTCACCAAATATCCACCAAATGCCGCATCGCCCACTACTCCACCGTCACTGATTTGGCTAAATTTCTGGGTTTGTCGACATCGCTGCCCCGTGCACAGGCGGTGTGGTACGCCAGCATTTGCAGCGGGACCACGTGCAGCAGGGGTGATAGCGCGCCGTAGTGTTCGGGCATGCGGATGACGTTGAGGCCTTCGGCACTTTCAATTTTGGTATCGCCATCAGCCAGCACGTAGAGCACGCCACCACGGGCGCGTACCTCGTGCATATTGCTTTTCAGCTTTTCGAGCAAGGCGTCGTTGGGTGCCACAGTGACCACCGGCATGGCGCTGGTGACCAAGGCCAGCGGGCCGTGTTTGAGTTCACCGGCGGGGTAGGCTTCGGCGTGGATGTAGCTGATCTCCTTGAGTTTCAGGGCACCTTCCAGCGCGATCGGGTAGTGCAGACCGCGGCCCAGGAAGAGGGCGTTCTCGCACTTCGCAAAGTCTTCTGACCAGGCCATGATTTGTGGCTCCAGCGCCAGCACGGCCTGCAATGCAGCGGGCAGGTGGCGCATGGCTTTCAGGTGCTGCGCTTCCTCCGCCTCACTCAAGCGGCCCTTGGCTTGGGCCAGACACAGGGTCAGCAAAAACAAGCCGGCCAGTTGGGTGGTGAAGGCCTTGGTGGAAGCCACGCCGATCTCCACGCCGGCACGCGTCACATAGGCCAGGCTGCACTCGCGCACCATGGCACTGGTGGCCACATTGCAGATGGTCAGCGTGTGTTTCATGCCCATCGATTGCGCGTGGCGCAGTGCGGCCAGCGTGTCGGCGGTCTCGCCACTCTGGCTGATGGTGACTACCAGCGTGTCGGGGTCAGGCACCGAGTCGCGGTAGCGGTACTCGCTGGCAACTTCCACATTGCAGGGGATTTTGGCGATGCTCTCGATCCAGTATTTGGCGGTCATGCCGCTGTAAGAGCTGGTGCCACACGCCAGAATCAGGACCGACTTGATTTGCTTAAACACGTGCGCCGCACTGGCCTCGGGTGCAGGGTTCACCTGCAGGTCAAACAGTTCGGGCGTAATGCCTTCGACGCCTTCGAGCGTGTCGGCAATGGCGCGCGGTTGCTCAAAAATTTCTTTCTGCATGTAGTGCTGATAGGGGCCGAGCTCGGCGGCACCGCTGTGTGCCAGCACTGTTTTGACCGGACGCTGCGCCGCTTGCAGCAACTGCCCACTGCGGTCATACAGTGTGTAGGCATCGGGGCCAATGTCGGCAACATCGCCTTCTTCCAAATACACAATCTGGTCCGTGACACCGGCCAGGGCCATTGCGTCGCTAGCCAGATACCAGGCACCTTGGGCTTGGCAAATTCCCATAACCAGGGGCGAGCCTGCACGGGCTCCGACCAGACGATGGGGCTCGGCCCGGCACATCACGCCGATGGCAAATGCGCCTTGCAAACGGACGAACGCCTGTTGAACCGCGCGCAGCAAATCTCCGGCGTACAGGCTGTCGATGAGGTGCACGATGACCTCGGTGTCGGTCTGGCTGCTGAAGACATAACCTTGCGCCTGGAGTTCGGCGCGGATTTCGTCGTGGTTCTCGATGATGCCGTTGTGCACCAGTCCGATGTTTCCCGAGCCGACCGTGTTGTTTTCCGGGCCAGGGCCCGGGCTGAAATGCGGGTGCGCATTGTGTACCGCAGGGGCACCGTGCGTGGCCCAGCGGGTATGTCCGATGCCGACCTTTCCGGCGATCGCCGCATGTGCTGCGGTGCCGGCAATTTGCGCCGACAGATCGGCCACACGTGCCGTACTGCGTGCGCGCCGCAGCGTGGGGTTGGCGCCATCCGCCATGACCGCGATGCCACAGGAGTCATAGCCTCGGTACTCCAGGCGTTGCAAGCCCTGCACCAGAACCGGCACAACATTTTCCGAAGCCAAACCACAAACAATTCCACACATGGTGTTTTCCTAAGCTAGAAGTGCATCTGCAGCTAGACGCTGGATGCAGGGTTAAATCGATGGCAAACACCATCGTGAGTCATAGATTCAGATTCGCCAGCGCATGGCGCGAAGGCAAACTTTTATCCGTACACCTTCTCGGTCAGCAGGCGCAACAGGTACTGGCCGTAGCCCGACTTGACCAACGGCTTGGCGAGTCTTTCCAATTGGGCGTTGTCAATCCAGCCATGGCGCCACACCACTTCTTCGGGGGCGGCGACCTTGAGGCCCTGGCGGTTCTCGATG
>CAIQEX010000441.1 GCA_903870955.1 uncultured beta proteobacterium | reverse complement strand
GCCCCCACGCTTGCCACTGCGTGTGCTGCGCTGCCCCCCGAGGGGGCTGTTTCAGCTTGGGGCGGCCCGGCGCTGAAACCTCACCCCCACGCTTGCCACTGAAAGATCCCATGCTGGAACGCATCAAAGCTGCCTTGCCCTCGCTGGCCCCCGCCGAACAACGGGTGGGCAAACTGTGTCTTGCTGATCCGCGCGCATTTGCCAAGCTGCCTGTCAGCGAGTTGGCGGATCGCTCGCATGTCAGCAAGCCCACGGTGGTGCGCTTTTGCCGTAGCGTCGGTTACGACGGACTGTCGGATTTCAAACTCAAATTGGCGGGCACGGTCAATGAAGGCGTGCCGTTTATTCACCGCAGCGTGGATGTAGACGACAAGACCGGCGACGTCATGGTGAAAGTCATCGACAACACCGTGGCTGCCTTCCTCAAATACCGCAATGACGCCAGCAGCATGGCCATCGAGCGCGCCGTACACGCCTTGCTGGAAAGCTACAACTCGGGCGGGCAAATCCAGTTCTTTGGCGTTGGCAATTCCGGCATCGTTGCCTTGGATGCACAGCACAAATTCTTTCGCTTGGGGATCAACACCAATGCCTATAGCGACGGCCACATGCAGGTCATGAGTGCCTCGATTTTGGGTGCTGGCGATTGCGTCGTGGTGATCAGCAATTCGGGCCGCACGCGTGACCTGATGGACGCCTGCGACATCGCGCGCAAAAATGGCGCCACCACCATCGTGATTACCGCCAGTGGCTCACCTTTGGCCAGTGCCGGCGACATTCACCTCAGCGCCGATCACCCGGAAGGCTTCGACAAATACAGCCCCATGGTCTCGCGACTGCTGCACCTGATGATCATCGACATCCTGGCCACCTGCGTGGCCCTGCGCATTGGTGGCGGCAAGTTGCAGCCGCTGCTGCGCGAGATGAAGCACAACCTGCGCAACAAGCGCTACACCTGAAGCGCTTCCTTCTAACAACCAATAAAAAGCCCCGCTGTGTTGCCACAGCGGGGCTTCTATTTTTTCAATCTCAAACTGGCTTACGCCATCTTTAAATTAGAAGCGCCAGCCAATGCCTACGCCAACCAGCAAAGGATCGACCTTCAATGTACCGAGGCTGTTGCCGCCAGCATTAATATTGGTCTTGATAAAGACCTTTTTCACGTCGAAGTTGAAGTACATATTTCCGGACAATGGCACATCAACACCGACTTGCAGCGCACCACCCCAGCTGGAGTCGTCAGGGGTTACAACGGCCGCACCCGCTTTAATGTCAGAGGTCGTAAATTTGGTGAAGTTAATGCCGGCGCCCACATAAGGCTTGTAGCCATTCATAGGGAAATGGTATTGCACCAACAGCGTTGGGGGCAATTGAGACAAAGTGCCGAGCTTGGTTCCACCAGCCTTCACATCATGCTGCTGGGGTACTGTCAGAATCAATTCAGCAGCAAGGTTGGGGCTGAAGAAGTAGCTGATGTCTACTTCGGGCAGAACGATGTCACTCACTGTCAAAGACAAGCCTGTGCTGTCAGTGTTTGCGCTGGACAAGCTGACTGCTCGTGCGCGAACCATCCATGGTCCTTCCTTAGCCTGTGCAAAAACTTGGGTGCTTACGAGGGATGCTGCCGCAAGGGCCAAAGCGGTCAGTGTGTGCTTTTTCATGTTCAATGCTTTCATGTTGTTACCTAGGGAAATTACCAATTCCTATTGAACAACTCTTTGCTCTATTTAGTTTTGCGAAAAATCAAAGTGCGCAGTAAATCGATCTCATACCTCGGCTTCTTTACATCAGCTATCTACATCTGAAAGCGATGCCCCGCGAAAAGTCCCGCTGACTTGAGTCAATTGGGTATTGTCTGTTCCATTGGATGAAACTCAAGACACTACAAAAGTAACCTACACACTCGGGCTAATTTATACCCATGCTTAGCCACCTTATCCACTTGCAAGCATGCCTTGAAATAGCTATGTAGGATAGAAACAGAATCAAAACTTACGGAGTGCCCTGAATGACTATTAAATTGATCTTTTGCCTTGTAGCTGCTTTAGGGCTTTCAGCCTGTGGCGGCATGAATCTGACAGAACCAAAAGTCAGCGATGCAAAAACACCTACCACCATGTCGACTAGGTGATTTTCCGAGTAATTTGCTATCAGGTTGTCTGAAGCGCCATTCGTTTCAGTCCATTTAATTGCATCCTAAAAAATGACCGCCATCGGCATAGGGGGCAGCCATTATTGACTGCGCCCCTGCCACACCACCCGGCATGCGGGTCCGCACCGGGCGGTTCGGGAGTTTGAGGTCATGAGAGT
>CAIQEX010000440.1 GCA_903870955.1 uncultured beta proteobacterium | reverse complement strand
TGTGCCTGGATGGATACATCCAGCGCCGATACGGGTTCGTCGGCCACCACCACCAGCGGATTGAGCATCAAGGCGCGTGCAATAGCGATGCGCTGGCGCTGTCCGCCGGAAAACATATGCGGATAGCGGTCGTAATGTTCCGGCCGCAGTCCAACCTTGGCGAGCATGGATTTGGCTTTTTCGGCGCGCTGTTCGGCATCCAGATCGGTGTTGATTTCCAGTGGCGCTTCCAGGATTTGTCCTATGCGTTTGCGCGGGTTCAGCGAACCATAGGGGTTCTGAAACACCAGTTGCACTTTTTGCCGAAGCGCCTTCTTGTCGTGGGGTTTTAAGACGTCGATATCGCCCAATGTGAGCGCGCCATCGGTCGGCTGTTCGATCAAGGTGACCATCCGCGCCAGCGTGGACTTGCCGCATCCGGACTCACCCACCACGGCCAGTGTTTTACCCGCCCGCAGCGTAAACGAGACACCGCTGACGGCCTGCAGCCTTGCGGGGGCACGCAGCGGGCCACGGCTTATGGGATAGACCTGTTTTAGATCCTTGGCAATGACAACGGCAGCGTCTGAATAGGGGGGTGTGTGCGGTGTGGCGCTCATACAGCGGCCTCTGCTGGTACGTTGTGTGCTGCAGACAGCGGAAAGTGGCAGCGCACGGCTCCTGCGGCGGTCTGCTGCAGTGCAGGGCGTTGCGCGCAAGCGGCGACGCTGTAAGCGCAGCGTGGTCCAAAAAGACAACCGTCCGGCCGGTCAAAGAGTCCCGGAACCATGCCGGGAATGGTCGTCAGGCGTTCACTGCCGTTGCTGCGCTCCGGCATGGACGCCATCAGGGCCTCGGTGTACGGATGCAGTGGCGTCGCGAACAGATCGAGTGCACTGCGTTGCTCCATGAGTTGACCGGCATACATCACCGCCACGCGCTGCGCCATCTCGCTGACCACGCCCATGTTGTGCGTGATCAGCACCAGCGCCATGCCACGCTCTTTTTGCAGCGTGCGCAGCAGATCCAGAATTTGTGCCTGTATGGTGACATCCAGCGCGGTGGTCGGCTCATCAGCAATCAGTAACTTGGGGTTGCAGGCGATGGCCATGGCAATCATGACGCGTTGGGCCATACCACCGGAAAACTGGTGCGGGTACAAATCCAGTCGACTTTCGGGTGCCGGAATACCCACCTGTTCGAGCAGTTCGATGGAGCGTTTACGGGCTTGCGCGCGCGTCATGCCCATGTGCAGTTTCAAGGTCTCTGCCAACTGAAAACCGACAGTAAAACAGGGGTTCAGACTGGTGGTGGGGTCCTGGAAAATCATCGCCAGGTCCTTGCCCGTGATCGTCCTGCGTTCCCGCTCCGAGAGTTTCAGCAGGTCATGGCCATCAAAGCGCATGGATTGGGCTTTCACCACTCCGGGATAGCCGACCAGACCCATCAGCGCCATCATGGTGACGCTCTTGCCGGAACCGGATTCACCCACGATGCCCAGAACTTCGCCGGGCTCAATCGAAAAGCTCACGCCATCCACCGCGTGCATGACTGCGTTGTGCGAGGGGAACTCCACCGACAGATTTTCTATTTCAAGCAATGCCATAGTCGTAGTTTTTGAGGGGCGACGCTTAGCGTTTGAGTTTGGGATCCAGCGCATCGCGCAGGCCGTCGCCCAGCAGATTGAACGCCAGTACGGTAATCAGGATGGCCAGACCCGGAAAGGTCACCACCCACCAGGCGCGCAGCACGAACTCACGCGCGTCGGCCAGCATGGTGCCCCATTCGGGAGAGGGCGGTTGAGCACCCAGGCCGAGAAAGCCCAAGGCTGCGGCGTCCAGAATGGCGGCAGAAATACCCAGTGAGGCCTGCACGATCAAGGGTGCGGTGCAGTTGGGCAGGATTTCGCTGAACATCAACCGCAAGTGGCTGGCGCCACCCATGCGTGCCGCCGTGACGTAGTCGCGCGAGGCTTCGGCAATCACCGCTGCCCGGGTGATGCGCACGTAATGCGGCAACACCACAATCGCCACGGCCAACATGGCGTTCATCAAACCAGGCCCGAGGATGGCCACAATCACAATTGCCAACAGCAGGCTGGGCAGGGTCAGGATGATGTCCATCAAACGCATGACCAGCACTTCGAATACGCCCCGAATGTAGCCAGACAGCAAGCCCAGCACGGTGCCGGTGACAATCGAAATCACCACCACGGCCACACCGATCAGCAAGGACAAACGCGAGCCGAATATCAGTCGCGAAAGTATGTCGCGGCCAATCGCATCGGTGCCCAGCAGGTGTGCGGAACTGCCACCGCTTTGCCATGCAGGGGGTACCAGAAACACCGAGTTATCGGTCAGGTCGGGTGCATAGGGTGCAATCTGATTGGCGAACAGCGCCAGCAACAGCACGATACAGACAATCACGAGGCCGCCAATCGCACCTTTGTTGGCACTGAAGGAGCGCCAAAAATCCCGCAGCGGGCTCACGTGGGCTGCCAGCGCGTCGGCGTCGGCCTTGCTAAGGGGTGGGGTCACGGTGTTCATGATTGGTGCCGGATGCGCGGGTTAATGATGCCGTAGGTGACATCGACCAGCAGGTTGACCGCCATCACCACAACACCGAGCAACAGCATGCCGCCTTGCAGCACAGGGTAGTCGCGGCGGCTAATGGCTTCAATCAACCATTTGCCGACCCCCGGCCAGGAAAAAATGGTTTCGGTCAGGATGGCACCGGTAAACAGCACCCCGACCTGCAGGCCGATGACGGTGATTACGGGGATCAGCGCGTTGCGCAGCGCATGCACGCCAACCACCCGCAGGTTGGACAGGCCCTTGGCGCGCGCGGTGCGGATGTAGTCTTCGCCGAGCACTTCGAGCATGGCCGAGCGCGTCATGCGCGCAATCACCGCCAGCGGGTTTGTGCCCAGCACAATGGTTGGCAAAATCAGATGCGAAGCGGCTGAAAGAAAAGCCCCTTTTTGGTCCGACAACAACGAATCGATCAGCAAAAATCCTGTGACCGAATCAAAGAAATATTCGACCGCAATGCGACCGGAAACCGGCGTCAGATCGAGTTGTACCGAGAACAACAAAATCAGCAGCAAACCCCACCAGAAAATCGGCATGGAATAACCGGCCAGGGATACGCCCATGACACCATGGTCGAGCCATGAATTGCGCTTGACTGCGGCCAGAATTCCGGCGGGTATTCCGATCAACAAGGCGAACAAAATGGCACACACCGCAAGCTCGATGGTGGCGGGAAACAGCGTGATGAACTCGCTCAGTACGGGAGTCTGCGTGATGATCGACTTGCCCAGATCGCCATGCAGTACCTTGGCAATGTAGATGCCGTATTGGACGAAGATGGGTTGGTCCAGGCCATATTCGGTGAGCAGCTTGGCGTGGCGCGCCGCGTCAATGCCACGCTCACCGGCGAGGGTCTCAATCGGGTCGCCCGGGACCAGGCGAATGAGGCAAAACGCCAGCAGAGTCATGCCGAAGAACGTCGGGATGATCAGGCTCAAACGGGTTAATGCAAAGCGGAACATGGATCGCGAAATTTAGTGGGCATACGCGGTGAGCATACACATACGGTAAGGCCAAATAAAAAAAGGCCGGTAAACACCGGCCTCTTTTTCACCAAGCAAGATGCGACTTACTTGAGGTGCTTGCCGATCAGGCCAGCCATCTCGAACATCGAAACTTGTGCTTTGCCGAAAACTTCTTTCAGCTTCGCGTCGGCGTTGATCATGCGCTTGTTGACAGCGTCTTGCAGGCCATGCTTCTTGATGTAAACCCACAGCTTGCTCACCACTTCAGTGCGTGGCAGGCCAGCGTTACCGACCACAGCAGCCAGTGCGGCGCTAGGAGTCAGGGGCTTCATGAAGGCGGCATTGACGGTGCGCTTCTTGGCGGGTGCAGCCTTCTTGGCTGGAGCGGCAGCTTTCTTAGCGGGTGCAGCAGCTTTCTTGGCTGGAGCGGCGGCCTTCTTGGCAGGCGCAGCAGCTTTCTTGGCTGGAGCAGCGGCCTTGGCGGCTACCTTCTTGGCGGGCGCCGCTTTCTTAGCGGGTGCCGCAGCTTTCTTTGCGGGAGCGGCTTTTTTTGCAGCCGGTTTTTTTGCAGTTGCCATGATTGATTGTCCTTCTAGAAGTTGATTAATCACCAGAGAAAAGTCGGCGTCTCCACTGGTAGACCGGATGCTACTGGAGAAAATAGACGTTTCCAAGCGGGGAAATACTTTTTTCACTCGGAGATGTTGTTTTTTTCATTGGAGAATGTGCTTTTTTACCAAAAGGAGCGCTCCAACATGAGCCAAGCGTTTGCCACCTGTGATTTTTGTGATGTGTACAAGGGCGACACCACAGGGGATTTTCGTGTTTTACCCCCGGTATTTCGTGATTTTGGGCAGCTGAAGAAGTTCTGTGGTCCCGTGGAAACGGTCAAGTGCTTCGAAGACAACACGCTGGTCAAGGCAGCGGTCGACGCACAAGGCTGGATCGATACGCCCCAAGGGCGCGTGGCAAAGGTGCTGGTTGTGGATGGCGGCGGCTCACTGCGACGCGCCCTGCTGGGAGGCAACCTCGGGGCAGCGGCGGCACGCAATGGATGGGCCGGTGTGGTGATTGACGGCTGTGTGCGTGATACGGCAGAACTTGCGGCGCAAGCGGTGGGCATTCGCGCACTGGCCGCCATGCCCCTGCCGACGGAGAAGCGCAAAGAGGGCCAAAGCAATGTGCCGGTGCAGATCCAGGGCGTGTGGGTGCGCCCCGGCGATTGGCTTTACGCCGATGAAGACGGCATTGTTTTGGGCAGCAAAGCTTTGTAGCCAGGGCCTACAGGTGCGGTTCAATGGGCGATGCAGCGGTGCGGCCCGGAACCGTCGCCAGCAAAACGCCAATCAGCGCAATGCCAAAGGCCAGCACCTGCATAGAGTTCAATGGTTCGCCCAATACCAGCACGCCAACCAGCGCCGCCGCAATCGGTAGCAGCACCGTGAAAACCCCTGCGTGGGCTGCCGGGACACTTTTGGACCCCGTCATCCAAAGCCATACGGTCCAGACGCTGGCGGCCAGCGCGTAGAACACCAGCAACAACCAGGAAGACGGGTGCACTGCGGCAAAGTCAAATCGCCAAGCGGTGTAAATCCCCATGGGCGTCATCAGCAAAAAACCGCACAGATTAATGATGGCGGAAATGCGCTTGGGTGACACCGCCCCCGTGAGCTTTTTGCCGATGACGGCGTAAAAGGCCTCGCATAACACGGCACCAAATACCAGCATATTTCCGAGCAGCATGCGGCTGGTGTCAGCCGGGTTGGCGGCATTGGGGCCCGGGTTGTGGCGTGTCCATGCGAGCAGGCCGATGCCAAGCGCACCGCAGGCGATTGCGGCCCAGATGCGCGGACCAATGGTCTCCTTCAAAAACACCCAACTCATGACCGCCACAACGGCCGGAATAGTCGCCATGATGACCCCGGCCGACACCGCACTGGTCATGCTGACGCCAAACAGCATGCAGATCGAAAACATGAAGTTACCCAGAAACGATTCCAGAAACAACAGCCACCTTGTGTTGCGTGTCATCGGCAATTCGTCGAGAGGTTTTTTGAGCCATCTCGCCATGGCAATGCCCGCAATTCCGAAGCGCAGCCAGGCCAGTAGAAAGACGGGCAGGGCGGCTACCAGAGGCTTTGACAAGGCCACATAGCTGCCAGCCAATGCCATGGCCAGCGCAAGGTAACCGTAGGCGATCCAGCGGTTGGGTGAAGAGGCGGTAACTGTCATGGCGGCAGAGCCTACACCATGCGGATGAATGCCAACCCGGTGCCATCTGAAACCCTTTTCAAGGTCGGCAGTGGTTTCACGCCCGCGAACTGAATTGGACCCAAAAATGTCGCCCGCGCTGGGTTACCGTAGCGGCTTTGTGACTCACGCTTCGGGAAAACTATGGCCACAGGACATTTCGCATATGCCAACAACAGCAACCGCTTTCTGGCTGTGCCGGAGCTTGCGTCGCAGCCCTTTGCGGTCTGCGGTGTGCCTTTTGATGGTGCCGTGACCAACCGGCCCGGTGCGCGTTTTGGCCCGGCGGAGATTCGCCGTGCGTCTTTGATGTTGTGTGACGGCATCCATCCACTCTTCGATGTCAGCCCGCTGAACCATCTGGGCGATGCGGGCGATATGCGTTTGCCCAATGCCTCTCCACTGACCGAGGTGCGCGAAGCGATACAGCAGCAGGCGGCGGCGCTGATGGCCAAGCACCACTGCGTTTTTATTGGTGGCGACCACTCGGTCACTTTGCCCCTGCTGCGCGCCCTGAGTGCCCAGCATGGCCCCGTTGCGTTGATTCACTTTGACGCCCATTGCGATACCTGGGTTGATCACTTTGGTGAGCCATCGGGCCACGGCACCTGGACTTATGAGGCGATACAAGAAGGTTTGGTCGAGCGTAGCAAGACCGTGCAGATTGGCATCCGCTCCAGTGGCGAACGCGCCGCACGCGAATACGTGAAAGACCAGGGTGGTTTGATTTTTACGGCCCGCGATCTGCGCGGCAAAGATGGTGCAAATCTGGACACCATGCTTGCGCAGATCAGGACGCGCATCGGAAACACACCGTGCTACCTGACCCTGGATATTGATTGCCTGGATCCCGCCTTCGCCCCGGGCACCGGCACGCCCGAGCCGGGCGGCATGACCAGTTCCCAGGTGATGACCTTTCTGGAAGAACTGGCACCGCTGAACTTCGTGGGCATGGACTGTGTCGAAGTGGCCCCGGCCTATGACCATGCCGAGCTCACCAGCAACGTAGCCGCGCAATTTATTTGGACCTATCTGTGCGGCCAAATAGCCAGACAGGCTCCCGCGCTTGCCGCTTCGCGTGTTGCGCTGTCCCCCGAGGGGGCGCTCGCCTCGGGGCGGCCCGGCGGCGAAACATCCATTTGAAAGACACCACCATGCTGCTTGACTCTGATACCCAACTGAATCAAAAAAGTTACTACGAGGCCAGTGCCCCGCGCGAGCCGTTGACCGAACCTTTGCAGGGCGATCAGCATGCCGATGTGGTGGTGGTGGGAGCCGGTTTTGCGGGCTTGTCTGCGGCCATTGAACTGGCAAAACGCGGCTACAAAGTGGTGGTTTTGGAGGCCGACCGCATATGCAGCGGCGCCTCCGGACGCAACGGTGGGCAAGCCATTGCCGGATATGCCAGCGGCCAGGAACCGTTCGAAGCGCAGTTGGGCAAAGCCGAGGCGCGCAAGGCTTGGGAAATGTCTCTGGAGTCGATGGCATTGATCGATCAGCGCATTGCCGAATTTGACATTGATTGCGACTATGTTGCGGGTTACCTTTATGTGGCGGACTCGCTTCGCAAAGCGCGGGTACTCGAGGCCGATATGCAAGCCATGGAGCGCGACTATGGTTTCAAGTCGGAGTTCAAGCAGGGTGCCGATGTGCAGCAGCATATTCAGAGTGCCAGTTATTTCGCCTCGGCCTATGAGCGGCGCTCCGGGCATCTGCACCCGTTGAAGTTTGGACTGGGCTTGGCACGTGCCGCACGCAGCCTGGGGGTGCAAATCTTTGAGAAGTCTGCCGTGGTGGATATTGCGCGTGGTGCCAAGCTCCAGGCCAAAACGGCGCGTGGCTCGGTAACAGCCCCATGGGGTGTATTGGCTGGTAACTGCACCCTGGGCGAATATGGCCCACGCGTTGCACCGGAACTGGCGCCGCGCATCATGCCCGTGGGAACCTACATCATTGGTACGGCGCCTTTGGGTGCCGAACTTTGCCAGCGCCTGATACCCAGCAATGCGGCGGTGTGTGACAACAACTTTGTGCTGGATTACTTTCGCTTCAGTGCCGACCACCGCATGCTGTTTGGTGGACGCGTCAGCTACTCGACGCGCACCCCGGCAAATCTGGCAGCGGTCATGGCCAAGCGCATGGGTGACGTGTTCCCGGAACTGCAGAATGTTCCGGTCGACTTCGTCTGGGGTGGCTTTGTCGACATCAGCATGAACCGTGCACCCGACTTCGGCCGCCTGGGTAACAACCTGTTCTACCTGCAGGGCTTCAGTGGCCACGGCGTGGCGCTGACGGGTCTGGCTGGCAAGGTGGTGGCCGAGGCGGTGGCGGGTCAAGCCGAGCGCTTTGATGTCTTTGCCAAATTGCAGCACCGCAAGTTTCCCGGTGGCCCCTTGCTGCGCACGCCCAGTCTGGTGCTGGGCATGGCCTATCACCAGCTTAAAGACCGCTTGTGATTGCGGCGTTGATGGCCTTGGCCAGTACCGGGCCAAAGCGCGCGATATCGGCCAGCGGCGCGTAGCCGTAGCCGATCACCAGGCCCTTGGCATCGGTTCGTTCCAGGCAATAGGCGCTCAGCGCGCGTACCGTCAGGCCCAGATCGCCAATGCGCAGCGCCAATGCCTTGTCGTCAATCGACAGGGGCAGTCGCAGGCACAGGTGCAGGCCTTGCTCAGCCCCGGTGATTTGCGCGTGGGCACCGAGGCAGGGTTGCAGTGCCTCCAGCAGACATTGGCGGCGCTCGGCATAGCTGTGGCGGGCGCGGCGCAGACTGCTGGCAAAGTGGCCTAACTCAATGAACTCGGCCAGAGCGGCCTGCAACGGCATCTGACCGGGGCGATTCAGGTCGTAATGGGCTTGTTTGAACGCCGTCACCAAGCGCTTGGGCACGACCAGATAGCCGAGCTTCAGGCCGGGGTACAAGACTTTGGAAAAAGACCCCATGTAGAGCACGCGCTGGTCCTGGTCCAGCCCGGCGAGTGACGACAGGGGCGGTCCGCTGAAGCGGAATTCACTGTCGTAGTCGTCTTCCAGAATCCAGGCGTTGTGGGCACGGGCGATGGAAAGAATTTGCTGGCGCCGGGGTAGCGACATGACAGCGCCCGTAGGGTATTGGTGCGAAGGCGTGGTGTAGATCAAGCGGGGCCGGTGTTTTTCATCGTTGGCCGTCGGCGCCATGCCATGCTCATCGACTCTGACCGGGTGGGCCTTCAATCCGGTGGCCATAAAGGCCTTGATGGCACCCCAGTAAGCCGGGTCCTCCAGCCACACCGTATCGCCATGGTCGCCAAGCAATTGCGCGCACAGTTCCAGCGATTGCTGTGTGCCGCTGGTGATGATGACCTGCTCGACGTCCAGCGGCACGCTGCGAAAAACGCGCAGGTAATCGGCTACCGCCCGTCGCAAGGGTGCGTGGCCACCCGAGTAGCTGTAGTCCAGCATTTCCGGATAGGTCATACGCCAGTGTTTGTTTTGCAGACGCTGCCAAAGCGCCACGGGGAAGGCGCTGAAATCGGCCAGCCCGGGGGTGAAGGGTTGCACCTCCAATTGCGTGGCGCAAAAGGTCGTACTGAGTGCGGTGCCACGTTTGGACAACTGGGCCTGGCTTGCAGAAGTCCGCGCGTGCTGCGTGCGGGCCTGCGCCTTGGGCACGTTGTCGTTGACATAGGTTCCGCTGCCGACGCGGCTTGCCAGATAGCCCTCAACGCCCAACTGGTTGAGTGCCGCAACCACGGTGTTGCGGGAGAGTTTGAGGTCCTGTGTGAGTTCCCGGCTGGAAGGCAGGCGGTCACCCGCCGCGAGCTTGCCGTCGAGAATGGCGCGCCGCATGGCCTCGTACAACTGCCGGTGTAGCGGCATGTTGTCCTGCTGGCTCAGGCGTGCCATTTCGGTGAGTAGAAGTTCTGACAGCATCCTGATCTCCGCCTTTGATTATTCTGAATTGGCACCATGGAGCCACTTCAAATGGCTCCGCATTGAGGCCAATTTTGCACCACAATAGCGCAAAGAACACGGAGATAAGAATGAAAAAGCCACCCGCACTGGTCTGGCTTCCTGCTGATCATCGCCTTTTGGGATCGGAGGAACGCAGCATGCCTTTCCTGGTCCTGGGAGATAAATACGCTCGGGCTGTGAAGGTCAATGCCTTTGCACAACCGGTACTGTTCCCGTTGGCAGATGCGGATCAGATTGACAGTCTTTTGGCGCTGGTGGACGGCGTCATGCTGACCGGCTCGCCATCCAACGTACATCCTGCGCATTTTGGTGCCAGCCTTGACGATGCCTGCCTGATGCTGGACGAAGCGCGTGATGCCCTGACGCTGGCTTTGGTTAAGGCCTGCGTGGCGCAAGGTGTCCCGCTGCTGGGTATCTGCCGTGGCTTTCAGGAAATCAACGTCGCCCTGGGGGGCACCTTGCACCAGCAGGTGCACGCCTTGCCCAATTATCTGGACCACCGGGAGTCGCCGGACGGTGCCTATGAACAGCAATATGGCCCGAGCCACAGCGTGCGTTTCGAGCCCGGTTCAGCATTTGCCGCCTGGGCTGGCGCTGAGTCGGCCATGGTGAATTCGGTGCATGGCCAAGGGGTCGACCGACTGGCACAGGGATTGCGTGCACTCGGGTTTGCGCCGGATGGTCTGGTCGAAGCCTTTGAGGTGCAGGGCGCGAAAGCCTTTGCCTATGCGGTGCAGTGGCATCCAGAATGGAAAGCTTCCGGGAATCCGTTTTATTCGGCAATATTTAAGTCCTTTGGCGAGGCCTGCGATGCGCGGCGGGCACAACGTCTGGGCAACTGAAAACTACGCTGCCAAGCAGCAAGGAGAGAGCGATGACTGAAACTAAAAATATGAACTTCAACGATCTTGAACAATGGCTCAATGAGCGCCGTGTCACCGAGGTGGAATGCCTGGTGCCCGACTTGACCGGGGTGGCGCGCGGCAAAATTTTGCCCCGTGCCAAGTTCACCGAGGACCGGGGCATGCGCCTGCCACAAGCGATTGTGGCCATGGGAGTAACCGGCGAATTCCCGGAGAGTGGCCCCTACTACGATGTGATTGATCCCACCGACAAGGACATGCAACTGCGGCCGGACCCCTCCACGGTGCGTATCGTGCCCTGGGCTACGGACCCCACGGCGCAGGTGATTCACGACTGCTTCGACCATGCCGGCAATTTGGTTCCCTTCGCTCCACGCAGCGTGCTGCGCCGCGTCTGCGACCTGTTTGCTGCCGAAGGCTTGCAACCCATCGTGGCGCCTGAGTTGGAGTTTTATCTGACCGCTCGCAACACCGATCCCAATACCCTGCTGAAGCCACCGATTGGTCGAAGCGGGCGTGCGGAAACTTCGCGCCAGGCCTACAGCATTGACGCGGTGAACGAGTTCGACCCGCTGTTTGAAGAGATCTACGACTACAGCGACAAGATGGAACTGAATGTCGATACCTTGATCCATGAGGTGGGTGCAGGACAGATGGAAATCAACTTCTTCCATGCCGAGCCGATGGGATTGGCCGACGAGGTTTTCTTCTTCAAACGCACCGTGCGTGAGGCCGCTCTGCGTCACGACATGTATGCCACTTTCATGGCCAAGCCGATTGCCGGCGAGCCCGGAAGTGCCATGCATGTGCACCAGAGTTTGCTGGACGTGTCCACGGGCAAGAACGTGTTTAGCAACCCGGATGGCACGCCGTCCGAGACGTTCATGCACTACATCGGTGGTCTGCAGCGCTACATCCCGGCGGCAATGGTGTTGGTGGCACCCTATGTGAACAGCTACCGTCGCCTGTCGCGCAATACCGCGGCGCCCATCAACATTGAATGGGGTTACGACAACCGCACGGTCGGCATCCGTTCGCCCATTTCCTCACCGGCTGCACGTCGTGTGGAAAACCGGGTGATTGGTGCCGATGCCAATCCGTACGTGGCCATGGCCATGACCCTGGCCTGCGGTTATCTGGGCATCAAGAACAAGATCAAACCCAAGCCCGAGATGAAGGGCGATGCGTACCTGTCGGCCTATTCGTTGCCACGCAGCCTGGGCGAGGCCCTGGACTGGTTGCGCAAGGAAACCGATCTGCACGAGGTGCTGGGCAAAGAGTTCATCACCGTGTATTCCGAAATCAAGGAACTGGAATTCGACGAATTCATGAAAGTGATTTCGCCTTGGGAGCGCGAGCACTTGCTGCTCCACGTTTAAGCCACGCATTCACAGACATCGTTACCGAGAGAATTTTTTATGAACAGCAAATCCTTTTCGCCGGTGGTTGCACCCCCGGCCATCGTCAGCCGTGCCCAGGCCATGGACACCAAGTCCATACAGGCGATGGACAGCGCGCATTACATCCACTCGTTCACGGACCATGGCGATCTGGCAACCCGTGGCGCCCGCGTCATGTCGCATGCCGATGGTATTTATGTGTGGGACTCCGAAGGCAAGAAGGTGCTCGACGGCATGAGCGGCCTGTGGTGCGTGAATGCGGGTTATGGCCGCAAGGAAATAGCCGACGCGGCCTATCAACAGATGATGACGCTGCCCTACTACAACAGCTTCTTCCAGACCACCAACGTGCCGGCCACCAAACTGGCGGCCAAGCTGGCCTCGTTGGCCCCCACCGTGGGTGACCGCAGTTTCAACCACGTGTTCTATTCCAGCAGCGGCAGCGAGAGCAATGACACCAACGTGCGCATGGTGCGCCGTTACTGGGATTTGCTGGGGCAGCCGCAACGCAAAACCATCATTGGTCGCATCAATGGGTACCACGGCAGCACGATGGCCGGGGCATCGCTGGGTGGCATGAGTGGCATGCACGCGCAGGGGGATCTGCCGATTCCCAACATTACGCATATCGAGCAACCCTACTATTTTGAAAATGGATTGCCCGGCGAGAGCGAAGCCGACTTCGGCATCCGCGCGGCCGGCTGGCTGGAAGCCAAAATTCTGGAGCTGGGTGCCGACAAGGTGGCGGCATTTATCGGCGAGCCCGTGCAGGGTGCAGGTGGCGTCATCATCCCGCCCGCCACCTACTGGCCCGAGATTCAGCGCATTGTGGACAAGTACGGAATTCTGCTGATCAGCGATGAAGTGATTTGCGCCTTCGGTCGTCTCGGTCACTGGTTTGCCTACGAGAAGTTTGGCTACAAGCCCGATCTGGTGACCTTTGCCAAGGGCGTGACCAGCGGCTATGTGCCACTCGGCGGCGTCATGGTGGGCAATCGTGTTGCCAAGGTGCTCATCGAGCAAGGCGGCGAGTTCAATCACGGCTATACCTACAGCGGCCATCCGGTGGCTTGCGCAGTGGCCCTCGCCAATCTGGAACTGATGGAGCGCGAAAACCTGGTGGGCCGCGTCAAGGACGACATCGGCCCCTATCTGGCCAAGCGCTTTACAGAACTTAACAATCACCCATTGGTCGGGTTGGCTGAAACCTGTGGCTTCGCCGCCGGCTTGGTATTGGTCAAGAACAAGGCCACCAAGGAGCGATTTGACTCGGCTCTGGGGGTCGGCATGGTGTGCCGTGGGCATTGCTTTGGCAACGGCCTGATCATGCGCGCCGTGGGCGACCGGATGATCATTGCTCCACCCTTAGTGATGACCCATGCGCAGATCGATGAAATGATGGCCTTGATCGTCAAATGCCTGGATTTGACCTATGTCGATGTACAGAAAAATGGCTGGCTGGCATAGGGATTGCATGTAGTCGAAATGTGTTTGGACAGTATTACCATGGTGCAGCTTTTCTAACTCTATGAACCCCTAGGAGCTTAAATTGAATAAATTTTCCGGCATGAAATTGGTGAGCAAACTCCTGAGCGGACTTGCGGTGGCGGGTCTGATGAGTGTTGCAGCAACGTCCGCAATGGCCGACGAAGACAAGGTCTTAAACATCTACAACTGGTCGGACTACATTGCCGAAGACACGATTGCCAATTTCGAAAAGGAAACCGGCATCAAGGTGCGCTACGACACCTACGACAACAACG
>CAIQEX010000439.1 GCA_903870955.1 uncultured beta proteobacterium | reverse complement strand
TCCAGCAGCTGGATCATGCTGCCCAACGACACGCGTCCGCCGCGGGGCAAAATGGCATCACCAAACACCGTAGTAATCAGCGATCCGGCCTGGATACGGCTTTTCTGCCGAAATCTCTCGAGTCGTACGTGAATAGCTTTTGTGACAGTGTTTTCCACAATATGACGAGTGTAGTCGCGGTTTTGCAAGGCCATTGTGCAACCGCTACCGGCCCATCGCCACCGGCGTGGGCCGATGCAGAGTGGCATTCCAGCCGTTGCAATGTCCCCATAGCCCCACTATCTTTACCCCATTGAAACGAACAATTAGCACTCACTACATGGGAGTGCTAATATTATGTCTATGAACACAAGGAGTTCTGCTATGACCGCTTCCATGACCGTTTCAAACTCAGCGCTAACCCTGGCCAACCCATGGTCGATGGTGCCTCCGCTGGGCAATCTGGACGCCTATATTTCTGCAGCCAACCGCCTGCCAATGCTCAGCCAAGAAGAAGAGCAGGAGTTTTCTCGCAAATTCAAAAACGAAAATGACCTCGAAGCCGCCGGAAAGTTAGTGCTTTCTCACCTTCGTTTGGTGATTTCGGTGTCACGCCAATACCTGGGCTACGGGCTACCGCATGGCGACCTGATCCAGGAAGGCAATGTCGGTTTGATGAAGGCAGTCAAGCGTTTCGACCCCGACCAGGGCGTGCGCCTGGTGAGCTACGCCATGCATTGGATCAAGGCTGAAATTCACGAGTACATCCTGAAGAACTGGCGCATGGTCAAGGTGGCTACCACCAAGGCCCAGCGCAAGCTGTTTTTCAACCTGCGCTCCATGAAACAGCGCTTCAAGAGCGACGACGCCGCGGCGGACATGGGTACGCACCGCGACACGCTGAACCCGGAGCAGGTGGAAGCCATGGCGCGTGAGCTCAAGGTCAAGCCCGAGGAAGTTCTGGAGATGGAGATGCGTCTTTCGGGTGGCGACGTGCTGCTTGACCCGAGCCCTTCTGACGACGGCGAAGACGCCTTTGGCCCTATCGCCTACCTGACCGACACCAACCACGAACCTTTGGCCATGATTGAAGCGCGCCAGCGCGACGTGATGGCGACCGATGGCATTACGACCGCACTGGAAAGTCTGGATGCGCGCAGCCGCCGTATCGTCGAAGAGCGTTGGCTCAAAGTCAACGATGACAACTCTGGCGGTATGACCCTGCATGACTTGGCGGCCGAGTACGGCGTCAGCGCCGAACGTATTCGCCAGATCGAAGTCGCGGCGATGAAGAAAATGAAGACGGCTCTGGCAGCCTACGCCTGATTTAGCGCCCTCCCCAAAAGCCTTCGCCGGTTTTCGCCGCGAGGGCTTTTTTGTGTCTGCAACGCGGCTTCAGGCGCCACTTAACAGTGTCTGGATGTCCTTGGTCAACGCCTCTTTAGGGCCGCCATAGCGGGTAAAGAGTCGCAAGCGGCCCTGCGGGTCGTAAATGTAGCTGCCGGCCGAATGGTCCATGGTGTAACTGGTGGGCGTGCTGCCATCGACCTTTTTGTAATAAATCTTGTAGTCCTTGGTTAGCGCCACCAGTTTCTCCGGCGTGGCCCGGAGGGCCAGAAACGAAGGATCAAAGTTCTCCATATAGGCTTTGAGCAACTCGGGCGTATCGCGCTCCGGATCCACCGTAACAAAAAGCACCTGCAACCGGTCACCGTCCTTGCCCAAGGCCTTTTTGATTTCAATCATTTCGGACATGGTCGTCGGGCAGACGTCCGGGCACTGCGTATAGCCAAAGAACATGAGCACGACTTTTCCGGCAAAGTCCGTCAAATGCCGCACTTGCCCATTGTGGTCCTGAACTTCAAAGCCCTTGGCATAGTCAACCCCCGTGATATCGACCGAGGAGAAACTGGGCTTGGAGTCTGAACAGGCAACCAGACCACTGGTCATTGCAGTCGTTCCGGTCAGTAGCGCACAGGCCAACAGGCGTTGCAGGGTTCGTCGTTTGTTCAGCACGTTATCACCTTGGATTCACATCAAATAATGGTCCAATAGTAGCGCCGCAAACAGGGCACTTAAGTGGATCAGGGAAAAACGAAAGGTCTTGCGTGCCAGTTCATCTGAGTAGTTGCGAAACAACTTCCACCCGTACCCAATGAATCCCAAACTTAAGACCACGGCTACAACCAGGTACAACCAGGAACTCATACCGTAAACAAAGGGTAGCAAGCAGGCCGCAAAAAGTACCAGCGTATAGAGCAGAATTTGCAACCGGGTAAAGACGCTGCCATGGGTAACGGGCAGCATCGGCAAGCCGGATTTGCGGTAATCCTCCACCCGGTAAAGCGCCAGTGCCCAGAAGTGCGGCGGCGTCCACAGAAAGATGATGAGACACAAAATGAGCGACTCCGGTGCCACCTGACCGGTCATGGCAGCCCAGCCCAATACCGGTGGCATGGCCCCGGATGCACCGCCTATCACAATGTTTTGCGGAGTCAGCGGTTTTAGTATGACCGTATAGATGACGGCGTAGCCCACAAAGGTGCCAAAGGTCAGCCACATCGTCAGCGGATTGACCCATAGATACAAAATTCCGGACCCCGCGGCGCACAGCAGAGTCGAGAACAGCAGGGTATGCAGGTTGCTCAAATCACCCCGGGCCGTCGGCCGCCAGGCCGTGCGACGCATCTTGGCATCAATCCCGTTTTCAACCAGGCAGTTGAAGGCGGCAGCAGCACCGGCAACCAACCAGATCCCCATGCAGGACATAGCGGCCAGCACCACGTCGCTCCATTGCGGCACGCCTGGAACGGCCAGCACCATGCCGATCAGGGCACAAAAAACAATCAGCTGAACCACGCGCGGTTTCGTAAGGGAATAGAACTGCCGCAGCAAGGTAACGGCACCGCGCCGCTCAGCGTTTGAGGCAGTGGTCGGGGTACTCATTGAACTTCCTTTTTCCGATCCGGGGTCGATGCCTGGATAGCGCTTGTCATCATCCAAACCAATACTGCCACCAACCCAGCAGCCCCCGCCGTGTGCAACAAGGCAGCCACCATCGGCCAGTCCAGCACGACGTTGGCCACCCCGGTCAGCAATTGCAGGCACAACAGCGCCAGCAGCCAGCGCGCGGGCTGTACCAGGGTCACTTTGCCTCGCAAATGAAACAGTAGCGCAACCAAACCTGTGGCCGTCATGGCAGCCAGCATACGATGCAAAAAATGAATCGCGGTGAGCGCCTGAAAATCGAGCATGCTGCCATCGCTGCGCAGCCCCAAGGGACGCCAGATCTCAAACCCGGCAGCAAAATTCATGGAAGGCCACCAACTACCCTGGCAGGTGGGAAAGTCCTGGCAGGCCAAAACAGCATAGTTTGAACTGACCCAGGCCCCCGAGCTGGCTTGCAGGATGACCAGGGCCAAACACGCTAGCAGTCCCCAACGGCTGACCTGCGAACCCTGTCGAATGGACTCTTGCCTGACAACATTTTCAGCCTGAACGACACCCGACCAAAGCACCATTTGTGCTGCCAGCAAGGCCAACAAAATATAGCTGCCCAGCAAATGCAGGCTGACGATGACCGGGAAGAGCTTCATGGTGACGGTGAATGCGCCAAAGGCGCCTTGCAAACATACCCAAACCAGCGTTACCAAGGCCCAACCTACACCCGGTCCGGCTGACAAGGGCTGCAACGGCGCTTCTGCGCCGACCGTCTTGCGCAACCGACTTTTGCCTAGGCGCGCATACAAGGAAAGCCAAAATGTCGCCAGGATGAGGCCGCCCACGCCAGTGGCCAGATACCGGTGCAGCATTTCAATCCAGGCCTTCTGGTGTGTCACCGGGCCTGAGGGCATCTGTTCCT
>CAIQEX010000438.1 GCA_903870955.1 uncultured beta proteobacterium | reverse complement strand
TGGCCGTGGTCAGCGGGTAGGTCACCTGGTCTTCCACCACCTGCGGTGCCTGGCCCGGAAACTCGGTGTAGACGATGACCTGCACATCCGACAAATCAGGCAGCGCATCGAGCGGGGTTTTCAGCACCGCGAAAATGCCTGCCAGCGTGATGAAGAGCGTGGCCAGCAACACCAGTGCGCGGTTGCGCGCCGACCAGTCAATGATTTTGGAGAGCATGGTGTTACTTCGCCATGCCGGTTGAAGCGCTGCTGCCAAAGCCCGCGATTGCTGCCTTCAAATTGCTTTCCGCATCAATCAGGAAGTTGGCCGAGGTCACGACCAACTCGCCTTCCCGCAGCCCTGACAAAACCTCCAGATAGTTTTCGCTGCGCGCACCCAAGCGGACTTCGCGCGGCTCGAAGCGGCCCTCCTTCGCATCACCCACCTGCACCAATGCCATCTGCCGTGCGCCACTGTCGATCACTGCCGACACCGGCACCGTCAGCACCTTGGCCTTGTTACCCACCGCCAGTTCCAGTCGGGCAAACATGCCTGGCTTGAGCAGGCCACCGGGATTGGCCAGTTCCAGTCGCACCGGCACGGTTCGCGTCTCGGCGTTCAACGTCGGGTAGATATAAGTCAACGCGGCGGCAAAGGCTTTGTCCGGGTAGGCATTGATCTTCACCGTGGCACGCGCACCCAGCTTCACCGAACCAATGTCCTGCTCGGACACATCGGCCACCACCCAGACCGACGACAAATCGGTCAGCTGGTACAGCGCATCACCCGGCATAAAGCGCATGCCTTGCACGGCCTTCTTTTCCGTCACGATGCCGGACACCGGTGAACGAAAGGTCAGCGTGCGTTTGCTGCTGCCGGAGGCCGCCAGTTCCTTCACCTGCTCCTCGCTCACATCCCAATTGCGCAAGCGTGCCAGGCTGGCTACGGCCAGTTGCTGCATGCCTTTTTGCGCATCCGGACCGGCCAGAGCCAAGGCCTGCACGCCCTGCGCGGCGATGGCATATTCGCGCTGTGCCGCCACCAGCTCCGGGCTATAGGCTTCAAACAGCACCTGACCCCGGGCGACACCCTGACCGGTGGCGTTGACCAGCAGTTTTTCCACGTAGCCTTCGAACTTGGGCGCGATGGTGGCGATGCGCCGCTCGTCAGGCTCGATGCGGCCAGACGCACGCACGGTTTTGTCCAGTACCCGCAGTGCTGCGGCCTCCGTGCGCACACCCAGCTTTTGGACTTTATCTGCGCTGATTTTGAGCTGGTTGGACGAGGCAGGTGTGTCTTCTTCCTCACCTTCGTAGACCGGGATGTAGTCCATCCCCATAGGGTCTTTTTTGGGCGTGGGCGAGGTATCTGCCAGCCCCATCGGATTGCGGTAGAAGCGCAGCTTGCGCTCTTTGGGCATGGCGGGAGCGCTGGTTGGCGAGACGGCTTCCACCCTAGAGGCTGAGCCATTCGCATGGCGTGCGCCCCACCAATTGCCGGCCAAGCCTGCGGCACCGGCGACACATAAAACGCCCACGGCGATGGACAGGTTCTTGCTCATTCTTCTTCTCCTAACAGGCGCTCGATTTGCGCCAGACGTGCCTGACCTTCTGCCTGGGCTTTGATACGGGACAGCTTGGCCTGGCGGATCTGGCGCTGGGCGTCCAGCACCGAGGCAAAGTCCACCTTGCCGGCTTCATAGCCCGCCAAGGCGGACTGCAGGCTGAGTTCGGCCTGTGGCAGCAGGCTATTGGTAACCAGGGCCTCGGTTTCCTGCGCGCTCTCCAGGGCATCTACGTTTTCCGACAGATCCGCTTGCAACTGCGTTAGCGCCGCATCGCGCCGCGCCTGCGCGGCATCGCGCATGGCCAGGGCTTCGCGCTCCTGTGCACGCCGGGTGCCCTGTTGCAGGGGAATATTCATTTCCAGCATCAGATCCCAGGCTTTGAAATCGTTTTGAAACTGGGTTGGCGCAAGCCCCAGGGTCACGGTCGGGTAACGGCCCTTGAGCGTAAGTTCCTGGCCTTTGTCAGCGGCTTTCACCCGGGCCTCTTCGGCCGCCAATTGCGGGTTGTGTTGGCGCGCACGCTGTTCCAGTGCGTCAAAGTCCAAGGTACCCGCGGCCGGCAGTGGGCGCAGAACTTGCGGCTCTGCCAAATCGGCATGGATGGGCCGCGCCAGCAGCGCATTCATGCGCGCGCGACCGTGGTGCAAGTCGGTCTGCATGGCGATCAGTTCCCCGCGCATGGCGGTCTGCTCGGTCTGTGCCCGGATCACGTCCTGCTGCGGTGCCAGGCCACCGGCATAACGCACACGAGCCACTTGCTCCAGGTGCTGCATCAGACCCAAAACTTCCTGATTTAGCTGAACGTTGCGCTGCAAAAAGTAGAGCTGGGCATAGCCCAGTTTGATACGCGATGCCAGATCAGCCCAGACAACTTTCACCTGCGACGCACTTCCCAGGGCCGACGCCTCGGCCTGCTCGCGTTTCAGGGCTCGGGTACCAAACCACGGAAACTCCTGGGTCAAGGTGTAACGGGTGCTACCCACGTCGGCAGGCCAAAGGGTCGGGTTTTGCGACCCCATTTTGGTGACATCCTGCAACTCAATTCGCAAGCGCGGGTCGGGCAAAGCATCGGCCTGTTCAATGCGCTGCTGGGCCGCCAGGGCCTCATGCCGCATGCCTGTCAATTCCGCATTGTTGGCCCGCGCCACGGCCAGAAGAGATTCCACACTGGCGCCCGGCACGGCCAATTCAGGCGCACTTTGCGCAAGCACCTTCACGCTGCCCAGGGCCAGTTCCAGAGCCAGCGCGAGTGCAAGCAAGCGCTTCATTTCACGTGCTCCAGTTGCTCCACCAGCATCTGATCGCCCTGCATTTGTGCAGTGAAGCGGACGACGTCCCCCGGCTTAAAGCCTTTCAGTTGCGTAGCGTTCCTGACCTTATAAGGCATGGTCATGGCATCCATGCCCAGGCTTTTGATCGCCTCGTGCTTGAGCGTGACCTGCGCCTTTTCGGCATTCAGCTTGGTGATTTCTCCGCGCACCCAGTCCGGTGCAGCCCCTACGGAAGTGGCGCAAACCAGCGCCAATGACACGATCCAGCGTTTCATGAAATTCTCCTGACAAGATGAGCCGAAGTGGCTCAGACCACGCACCCGCAAAATGCGGACGCACCTAGGGCGTGGGTGTCAGGAAA
Source organism: uncultured beta proteobacterium (assembly GCA_903870955.1). Lineage (GTDB taxonomy): Bacteria > Pseudomonadota > Gammaproteobacteria > Burkholderiales > Burkholderiaceae_C > Allorhodoferax. Next base: position 843 of record CAIQEX010000438.1, on the reverse strand, counting down.
TGGGCGGTTTGACGTCGCGCGCCGGGTCGGCGCTGGCAAAGTTGCTAATACGAGGAACGGGTACCGCGTCGGGCAACATGGCAGTGGCCAACACATTTGCCGCGTCGAGGGCCACCAGAGGCATGCACAACTGGCAGGACTCGCAACTCTTGTGATCCGTTCCGTGACCCGCCGCTAAATCATGGTGCGCACTGCCCATGTCGACGCCCAAAGCAATGCCCATATGCAGGGCACATTCTTCCGACATGGCAACGTCCACACCGTGTGACGAGACGCTCACCGGGCTTGTATCCATGGCAAACACCATGCGCTCCGCCGTCCACCCGCGCAGGGGTAGCAATGCAATCAGGAAGAGGATGAATAAGCGCGCCACGGCAGCATGATAGCGCCTGCCGTTTGCAACGCAATTGACCAAGAGCAAAGTCAAACTGCAATAAATGGCTAGCCTCACTGCTTCAGGAAAGAATCCCCTCTCATCCCTTCTCTATGGACGCAGACATCATCATCGTGGGCGCAGGCCCAGCCGGCCTGTGCCTGGCCAAACGCCTGAGCGGACGCCAGCTCAAAATCATTGTGCTGGAGCAGTTGACCCAAGAGCAACTTGAGGCACCGCAATTTGACGGTCGCGAGATCGCACTCACCCAGCATTCGGCCAAGCTGATGCAGGAGTTCGGTGTATGGGACTTGATCGACAAAGCCGATATCGCCCCGCTGGTGGACGCCAAGGTGATTGACGGGCCCTCCAGCTTTTCCATGGTGATCGGCCACGAACTGGGCGGTCGCAGCGAACTGGGCTGGCTGGTATCCAACCATTTGATCCGGCAGGCCGCGTGGCAGGGTGTG
>CAIQEX010000437.1 GCA_903870955.1 uncultured beta proteobacterium | reverse complement strand
GCCTTGCAACAGCAATTCGTCGCCGGTCTCAATCATTTTGAGCCTGATGTTGACCATTCCAGCTTTGTTATTTCCTGGCGCTTTGCTGCGGATTGCGCCATGCCGTCCGCTCTGATACCCGAAGGCATCGCCTGGCACGTGTCAGCGCACCGTTCGGACTGAGGACGCTTCAATCCCAAGTCCGAAAGTGCCGCGTTAGCCGCGTCCGCAAAGGCCGTGTGCGGCTCCACACCGATCAAGGCGGTGAGTGTGTCATTGACCAGTGCATGGGGCGTGTCCCATAGGTAGCGCATTTCGGCCAGCCCCGCCCAGGTGGGTATGAATACAGCTCCCAGACGAATCAACGCCCACGGCAGACGCTTGAAACGCAGACCCGCACCTGGCTTGACCCAGCCCTGTGTTTGGGCCACGGGAGCGAACGTTTCCAGCCATTGGCGTGCAGTAACGCTGTGGCCGGCAAAGTGAAACACGTCGAATTGCCGCGTCTGCGCCCGCTGGTTTGCAAGCGCTACAAAAGTGCGGGCCAGGTCAGGCAAATAGGCCCAGGCGGTCGGCACGTCCAGCGCGCCGGGGTAGGTCAGTATGCCTTTGGTGAGGTCTTTCACAATGGCTTGATCGAACCACGTACCTTGGCCTGCACCGAAAAAATCGCCTGCACGAATCACCATGCTGCGCACGCCGCTGCGTCGGATCTGATCTTCCATGGCGATGCGAATTTGCCCCTTGATGGTGCCGGCCACTTGCGGTGTGGGCTCGGTCAGTTGCGCCGGCATGTTCTCGCCAAAGTTATAGATATTGCCCGGCAGCATCAAGGTCGCTTGCAAAACCTTGCACAGTTCCAGCGCGGCATCGGTCATCGGCAAGACCTGGGTTTTCCAGGCCTGGTTGGTATAGGCCGGATTGAGGGCATGCACAACCACCGCAACGGCGTGATCGGGAGATTTCGCACGCACCGCCCGGGCCAGACCCGCGGTATCGTACAAGTCGGCTTCCAACCAGTCGATGCGCGAGTCGCCCTCGACTTGCTGCGGCACCCGACCTCCCACGCGCATGAGAGCCAACACACGCCAGCCGGCATCGGCAAAGGCCAGGGCAGTCGCCAGTCCAAAACGTCCGCGGGCACCCAAAATTAAAACTGTTTCCTGCATGGTCTGCTTCCAATAAGTGGTTGATGGAAGGATTGTGAAAAAAAAGCGATTCCTACACAATTGCATAAATGTTCATAGCACACATGCATTTTTGAATACCCCAATGCCCACACCTTCGCAACCTGGCTTCGACTGGAACTTGGCCCGTTCTTTTTTGGCAGCCTTGGACCACGGCAGCCTATTGGGTGCCGCCCGCGCCTTGCGCATGAGCCAGCCCACCGTAGGCAGGCATATTGCCGAGTTGGAAAGCCAACTGGGGGTTGTGCTTTTTGAACGTACCGGTCGGGGTCTGGTTCCCACCAGCACGGCCCACCAGTTGTCCCACAGTGCGCGCGCAATGGAAGCCAGTGCGCTGGAACTGGCGCGCAAGCTGTCTGGCGCCCAATCACAGACGGCGGGCACGGTGCGCATTACGGCCAGCGTTCCCGTGGCGGTGCACCTGCTGCCCGGCGTTTTGGCAGCCATGCGACAAAGCCTGCCGGATATCCAGGTCGAGCTGGTATCCAGCAACCAGGTCAGCAACCTGCTTCGCCGTGAAGCGGACATTGCCATCCGCATGGTGCGCCCGGATCAATCCACACTGGTCGCGCGCAAACTGGGCGATGTGCGCCTCTGCGTTTGCGCCCACAAAGACTATCTGGCGCGGCGGCCACCTCTCAAAGTTCCGGCTGACTTGTTCACGCATACCTTGATCGGAAGCGACCAGGACTCCGCCATTCTGGACGGTTTCAAGGCCATGGGCTACCCGGTCTCCAGGGATATTTTTGCCCTGCGCTGCGATGACTTTATCGTCCAATGGCAGGCAGTAAGAGCGGGTCTGGGCATCGGTTTTGCGGCCGAATACATGTTACGCACCGACCCCCACGTACTGCCCCTTCTGGCCGGGCAACTGAGCATTCCTCCGCTGCCCATGTGGCTGGCGGTACACCGCGAAATCCGCACCAGCCAACGCATCCGTGCGGTCTACGACTTTCTGGCTGCGAGCTTGCCTGAGTTGATTTAGCGAGGGCTGTCTTGATCAGTATCTGATCAAGACTACTTGCGCGTCTTTCCGCACTATCGAGGCCTCCCTTGGGCGGCCACACCTGCCAAGTTTTAGGTGCCACTGGCAACGCCGCCTTCCTATTTTGCTTACCGGAAATGTCCATGAAAAAGCGCATAAACACCTCTACCATCGCTCTGGCCAGAGCCTTTGCAATTGCTATTGCGTTTGTGACGCCCCAGGCATTCGCACAGTCAAACGGATTCAAAGGGGTTAGCGCCGGCGTCGGACTCAATGTTGCGGAATCGACCTCGGAGCTTACATCCGGCGGTACAACACGCCAAAACACCGATACCGATAACAATTTCAAATTGCAACTTCAGTACAACATGACTCTGAGCGATTCGTTCTTGCTGGGTATGGGCACCCATATCGGTTTCGGCAATTTGAAAGCTGGAACCTTCTCGCGCGGCCAGGCCAGAATCAAGGATTCCTACGCGCTATTCATTGCGCCTAGCTACGCCATTAACAGCAACTTTTTGGCCTATGGGAAATTGGCCTACCTTAACGCCAAAGCCCTAAACGCACTAGGCAAAAGCATCAATTTCGACAACGGTTTCGGCTACGGAGTTGGCTTGCAGATCATGTACACCAAAAACTGGTTTGGCCAGGCCGAACTCATGATCAACCAGTACAGTGACAGCGCCTCAGCAAACGAAACCGACAAACTCAAGAACGGCGTCTACTCACTCACCGCAGGCTACAAGTTCTAAACCCAAACTGCTGAACCAAAAAACCCACCTTCTGGTGGGTTTTTTGTTGATAGGTGCGAAAGCTTCAAGCCCCGTGACACTTCTTGTATTTCTTGCCACTGCCGCAAAAACAGACGTCGTTTCGCCCTGGCACTGCCGCCTTTTGCAGCGTCTCAACACGCGGACCGATATTGCGCCAGAGTTCACGCAGATCGTAGACCGCCCACACCGCATCCGCAAAGGCATTGAAGCGGTTCACGCTGACCGTGGGCGCACCTTCGTCATCAAACACGGACAGGGTGGGTTCATCCTCATCGTCTTCAGTGAGTGCCACCATGCGTTGCAGAGCTTCGTCCAACCACTTGCGGCCTTCCTTGTCGCGTGGCGGCTGCCACTCATCAGGCCAGTTTTCCACCGCATACATAAATCCAACTGCCCAGACTTGGGCAAATGAGGGCAGCAACTCGCCGGCCATTTCGGCCCGCTCGGCCTCGGGCAAAGCCGCCACGGCACCACGTACGTCCATCACCTCGGGGTGATAGGCGCGCTCGTCGTCCAGACTCTTGACGTCAGCTGCCAGCCCTTGTTGGATATCGTC
>CAIQEX010000436.1 GCA_903870955.1 uncultured beta proteobacterium | reverse complement strand
TAATTAAATATGTTGTTAATATATTAACGGAATATTAAAGACAACGCCATGGCCCTGACCAAAAAACTGAAAAGCCCCTTGCCGATCAAACGGCGCGCTGCCGACGTGGCCTACGAGCGGCTGGAAAACCTGATCTCCACCCTGCAATTGCAACCTGGCTCGCAGGTGGTGGAGAGCGAGCTGGTGCAGCGCACACAACTCAGCCGCACACCCTTGCGCGAAGCGCTATTGCGCATGGTGTCCATCGGCCTGATCGTGCAGCAACCGCGCCGGGGTCTGTTAATTTCCAGCATCGATTTGGCTGACCACCTTGACGTGGTGCAGACGCGCCGCGTGCTGGAACGCCTGATCGCAGGTTGTTCGGCACGCCGCGCCAGCGACCAGCAACGCAAGGACATCGTGCTGTGCGCCAAGCGCATGGTGCGGGCCGCTGCCGCCGACAAACTCGAGGACTACATGCAGGCCGATATTGAGCTGGACCGCGTGAATCACGCCGCCAGCCAGAACCAGTCCGCCGTGAAGGCGGTGGTGCCACTCATCGTGCAATGTCGCCGCTTCTGGTACGCCTACCGACACGCCGGTGACACCACCGAAGGCGCTGCCGCGCACTTGCAATTGGCCGAAGGCATTGCGTCCGGCGATGAGGCTGCAGCAATCGCCGGAGCCGACCGGTTAAGTGACTATCTGCAAGGGTTTACAGAGCGAGTTATTGCGAATTAGTAGCCCCCACGTTCGCTCGCTGTGCGTAGCTCTCTGCCCCCTCAAGGGGCCAATCCCGCTTGGGGCGGCCCGGCGCGGGATCAAGTAGCCCCCACGTTCGCTCGCTGCGCGTAGCTCTCTGCCCCCTCAAGGGGCCAATCCCGCTTGGGGCGGCCCGGCGCGGGATTCAGATGTCTCCGGCCTCTACGCCATAAAGCCCAGATCCACCGGATATCCCGTGCCCCCAAAATTCACGATCTTGGGTAGCACGCCGGCCATTTCGCTGGGGTCCACGCCGAACCATTTGGCAAGCGTGGCGGCGTATTGATCGACCGAGGTGCTGGGCAACAAACGCCCCTGCCCCACGTGCCACTGGTTTTGCAGCAAATAGTTACCGTTGCTGTCCTTGGTATCGGCCACGCTGACCGGTGGCGCGGTGCCATAAAACTGCTTGCCATTGACCGCACCGCCAACCACGAAATGGTGGCTGCCCCAGCCGTGGTCGGAGCCATCGCCGTTGGACGCCAGGGTGCGGCCAAAGTCGGACGCGGTAAAGGCCGTCACCTGGCTGGCCACACCCATCTCGGCGGTGGCGGCATAGAACGCGGCCATGGCATCACTCACCTTGGTCAGCAGGGGGCCGTGGTCACGAATCAGGTTGTCGTGCAAATCAAAGCCGCCCTGCGACACCAGAAACACCTGGCGTCTGGCACCCAGGGTGCTGCGGCCCTTGATCAGGCGCGCCACCATCTTCAGTTGCTGCGCCAGACTGTCGGTCGCAAAGGTCGTCGCCAGTGGCGTGCCCAACGTCGGGTCAGTCAGGCGCAGGGCTGTTGTAACGGACGACTCGGCTGCCAGCGCACGCGTGCTGACCTTGTTGTATTCGTTTTCCAGCACATGGGTGCGGCTTTGTTTGAGCAGACTATTGATGGCTGTGCTAACGGCCGTGGAGCCATACACCGATGCACCGGACACGGCCGAATTGATCTTGATGGCCCCCCCGGTACTCACCTGGTATTGCAATGCCGTGTCCCCCGACAAAAACACCGCGTTGCCGGTTACCGACATGCAGGAAAAAGTCGATGGTGCATTCAGGCTCAAGGCCAGATCGGCCATGTTGCCGCCCCAACCCACAGTCGAGCCTTCGGGTGAAGACGACTGCCAGATGCTTTGCTGGTCGTTGTGCGAAAACAGTTGCGGCGGGCGCGGATAGGTCACATGGTCGTTGCTGTTGTATTGGGCGCGCGTCAGCGGTTTAACCAGAGGGCCGACATTGAGTTGCACGGCCGCTTGACCACTGTTGAACAACGCGGCCAGTGCCGTCATACCGGGATTGAGTGCGAACTGGCGTGACACACCCATCGAGTCCAGCGGCACTCCGGACGGCACCAGCAACGTCGGCAACAAGGCGCTCTGACCCAACGCAATGCCGCCCGCCGTCCGGCCCGCTCCACCCCCGCGAATGGTGCTGTACAAATCGTAGCTGGCGTTGTCATATGGCACGACGGTGTTGCCGTAGTCATTGCCGCCATACAGAAACACGCAGACCAGTGCCTTGTAGTCGCCTGCCGTGGCGTTGAACGCAGCCGCCTCACCCATGGCTGCCAGATTGAGGGCCAGTGGCAATGCCGTGCCACTGAGTGCGAGTTGGGCCGAACGCTTGAGAAACGCGCGGCGCGAATGCAGATCGGGTTGCAGCAAATGCATGGGGTTCCTTACTTGCCTATTTCTGCACCAGATAGTCGGCCGATGCCATCACCATCAGGACAGCGGCATAGACGCGGTTCAGTTTCTGCGGATCGGTGCTGGCTGGCATGGCGCTGAGTGCGGTGAGGATCAGCGTCTGGCTGGCAGGCGTTAGCTGACCGGCGCACAGCACCACATTGAGTCGGGCCAGCAAGCCCGCGGGATCGCCAGCCAGCGGCAACTCGGCGCTGTACTTGGCTTTGATGTCACCACTGCTGATGCCACTGGAAATCACGGTTTGCAAAAAGTTGAGGTAGCCGCCGACGCTGCTTTCATTGACCAACTGAAACTCAGGCGCCACCGCTCCTGGTGTGAGCGCGGTGGCTGGCGGTACATAGCCGGGACGAAAGAAGTTGAACACCGTCGGTGAGCGCAAGGGGCTCTGACCCAACTGGGTTCCGGCATTGCTCAGGTCGCCAATTTTCCAGGTGCCTGCGGTTGACGTGGCACCAAAGGTGCGCCCCCATTGCACCAGACGCAGGATGGGCTCGCGCAACTTACCAAATTGCGGGTCGGCGAGGCCCGCAGGGCTACGCGCTTCGTCATCGAGCAGGATGGCGGCATAGACGTGGGCCAGGCTGCCACGCACACCCGCACCATTGTTCGCAAACACCGCCGCAACGCGCGCCACATAGGCCGGGCTGGGGTTGCTGGTGACCAGCCGTTGAATCAGTTGTTTGCTGATGAAAGGCGCCGTGTTGTTGTGCGTAAAAAGCCGGTCCAACGCCATATTCAAGGCATCCATCGCTGGGGTATTGGCAGGAACCGTAATACCCAGAAAGTTGGATTCCAGTGTGGCGTGGTATTTGCTCACCTGCACCATGGGCAACCGCGCAAAGGTGGTGGCGGAAATGGTGCGCGTGCCGCCACCGGTTTGCGCAATGCTGGTGTTGACGTTGCCCGTCATGTCCAGGTCGTAACCGGTAAACACCTGCGCCAGGTTGCTGATGTCGCTGGCGCCATAGGTGTCGATTTTGTTGCCATTGCCGTCCAGTCGGGGCGTGCCATCCGCATTCAGTTCGACGAGGCCAATGCTGAACAATTGCATCACCTCGCGCGCATAGTTCTCGTCGGGCTGGCTGCCCCGTCCGTCGGCCTTCTTGTTGCCCTTGGTGTTGAGGTAGTAGCCCATGGCGACGTTGAGCGTCATGGCGCCCAACAGATCGCGGTAATTGCCAAAGGCGTGGGTATTCAGCGTGTCCCAGTAATAGGCGGCTGCGTGGCTGCGCCAGTTGAAATTCAGCCCGACCAGCGACACCACAAAAATTTCCGACAACGCCAGGGCCAGGCGCTTGCGAGCGGGGTCGGGCGCAGCTATGAGTTGGCTCCAGACCATGTAGTCGCCCGGAGAGGTGCTGTCGTAGTAATTGGCGGTGTTGTTGACGTCGCCATAGCCCTGGGCATTGAGCCAGTCCCAACCCTGGATGCCGGAGGGAGTCGCAACCTGTGTTTCGATCCACCGCGCGTAGCCTTGCGCCTTGACGGCGTCCTTGTCCGCGTCCGAAACAGAGAACTGGGCTTGCAACAAGAACCGACTGACTTGCGCATCGGTCAAGGAGGCCAACTGGGTATAGCCAGCGGTGTTGAGCGATATTTTGCTGCCAGGAATCACCGGGGTATTGATGCCCGCATCGGAGCCACCGCCGCCACCACAAGCGGCTAAACCGCCGGAAGCCAGCGCTGCAACGGCCCAAGTTTTGACCTCGGAGCGCACGGCGTCTGGCGTCTGAATTGTCATAGTTGCGTCTATGACTTCCGTTTCATCCTGCAAGGCAATCCCCCTGAAAAGACCGCCATGCGTTGGCAGTCTTTTCAGCTTACGAGAAAACTGTGACAGCGCAATCGCCCTTTGCAATTGCTTACGAAATCAAACCGCCTTGGCGCTTCCCCGTGCATTGACTTTGTCGCGCCAGGCCTGGAGTGCATGCAGCCCCACATCTGCCGGTGAAAACTTCATCAGCCCCCGCGCAAATTCGAGGCCACAGAAGGCAGTGATGTCGGCGATAGTGAAGCGCTCGCCGGCCATCCATTCCTGCTGCTGCAGCAACTGATCAAACACGCTGGCCGTAGCGACCATTTTTTCGGCTTGTGATTTGCCGAAGTCTTGAAACTGCGGTTGCTCCAGTGTGACCAAACCCGGGTGTGTGTGGCGGATGGCGTTGGCAATCTGCAGCATCAGCGTCAGTTCCACGCGGCGGTCGGCCATCTCGACAAAGGCACGCTCCGTAGCATCCACGCCCATCAGGTTGGGCTCGGGGCAAAGACCTTCGAGGTAGGTGCAGATGGCGCGGGTTTCGGTCAGCACGCGTCCGTCATCCAATTCAAGTGCAGGTACTTTTGCCAGCGGGCTCTTGGCCAGAAACTCCGGCGCGCGGTGGGCGCCTGCGTTCAGATCGATGTTGCTGACTTCAATACCCGCAATGCCTTTTTCGGCAATGAACATCAGCACGCGACGTGGATTGGGGGCGCGGTGTGCGCTTAAAAGTTTCATGGTGTGTTGTCTTCCTTTTTCAAGCGCTTGCTGCGCGATACCCTATGACGCAGATGCGGCCTGTGCTTCGCGCAATTGGTCGCGCGTGGCTATGGCAGCCGTGCGTGCGGCGTGCGCGAAGTCGTCCCCTGACGAGGCATACAGCACGGCGCGCGAGGAATTGACCACGATGGGTGCCGTGGTTTCGCCATTCGCTGCGCGATAGCCAGCCTTCACCGTAGCCACGGCATCGCCGCCCTGAGCACCGACACCGGGGATCAGCAGCGGCACGGTCGGCGCAACCTTGCGCACCCGCTCGATCTCCGTGGGATAGGTGGCGCCAACTACGAGCCCGAGTTGGCCATTCAAGTTCCACGGGCCTTGCACCAGACTGGCAATGTGTTCGAACAGCGTGGGCTGTCCGGCCAGATCGGCCAGGCGCTGGTTTTGCAAATCGTCGCCGCCGGGGTTGGAGGTGCGGCACAGCAGGAAGGCACCCTTGCCGTGGTACTTCAGATAGGGTTCCACCGAGTCAAAGCCCATGAAGGGTGACAAAGTGACGCAGTCGGCACCGTAGCGCTCAAAGGCTTCCTTGGCGTACTGCTCGGCGGTGCTGCCGATGTCGCCACGCTTGGCGTCCAGGATGACGGGCACATCGGGTGCCGTGCGGCGCATGTGCGCCATCAGGCGTTCCAACTGCGCCTCGGCGCCGTGGGCGGCAAAGTAGGCGATCTGCGGTTTAAAGGCAATTACCAGGTCGGCCGTGGCATCGACGATGGCCGCGCAAAAGTCGTAAATCTTGCTGGTGTCGCCTTTCACGGCGGTGGGAAATTTGGCTGGTTCCGGGTCCAGCCCCACGCACAGAAGAGAGCCGTTGATGCGCTCGGCCTTGCGCAGTTGTTCAATAAAGGTCATGGGGCAAGTTTAGCGGCAGCCGCTGTCACTTGCCTCAGCAGTCACCCGCACGCGATCAGGTTACAAATCGCGCTACAGGTCGAGCACCAAGCGCGCGGAAAGAGCGCGCGAGCAACAGGGAGTGAACTGGTCGTTGGCCGCCTGCTCCTCGGGCGTCAGATACTGGTCCTTGTGCTCCGGCACGCCTTCGACGACCTTGGTAAGACAGGTGCCGCATATGCCCTGGGCGCACGAGGTGGGAATGTCGATGCCCTCAAACGAGAGCGCCTCCACCACGCTGCAGTCCTCGGGAATCATGATGATCTGGCCCGAACTTTTGATCTGCACTTCAAAGGCTTTAACCGTGGAACTGGTCGTGCTCATGCGGCTTGTTCCGAAGCAATCATCTTGTCCAGCAGCTTGCGCGACTGCACGCCACCGGTGTCGATATTGAGCATCAACAAGGCGCGGTCCGGGTGGGCCAGAATGTTCTTCTGCTGGCGCTCCAGCATCTCCAGGTCCTCACTGAAAATCTTGCCCTGTCCTTCGCGGATGCTGGCTGTCAACGCCTTGTCCTGCGGGTTGAATTTGCGGGCCATGCCCCAGAAATACCAGATCGAGGTTTCGGTCTCCGGTGTGATGAAGTCGACCACCACGCTATAGGCCTTGCTGTCGGCTGGCGCGTCGTAGCCGCCCTTGCCGACATGGGCCACGCCGACTTCAATCATGACGCTGCTCGGCGGCGTAAAGCGGCAGATCTGCCAGCGGTCCACCGGCACGTCGTCGGCCAGGTG